>JAYEOK010000283.1:0-1831 GCA_034722915.1 Thermodesulfobacteriota bacterium
CATCAATTGTGGTGCCTGGAAAATTAAATCTCTGTGGGAATTTTATGAAACAGCAAACTTTAGATCAACGTTTAAGCGCCTATGCGGTTGCAGTTGAAAGTAGAGACACACCTTCCTGTAAACTGCTCTTTGCAGCCAGCGCAATTGCTGGAATGGGAGCTATACTTATTCCACCTCCTGCAGAGGCAGCGATTGTTTATAGTGGGGTGCAAAATAAGGAGGTGAAGGCAGGAGGGGATACGCAAACAGTGGATTTTAATGTTGATGGAAATCCCGAGTTTATATTCAGTCTGTATTCCTATAGTTCTTATTTCTCGCAGGTGCTAATCGTGACCGGGACAGAAGCGGAAGTAATAAAAAATTTTGGTGATCCTGTGAATTTACCGGGTAATTACACAATTTCCAGTCAAAAAAATTTTTCTTCCGTAAGTTCTGATAATCTAGCTGCTGATAATCCTTCAGCGCCTGGGAACTTTCTTAATACGAAAGGCTTTCTGGGCGTTAAATTTATACTAGGAAGCGATACGCATTACGGCTGGATTCAATTTCAAACAAATGGAAATGCTTCAGAAGGAACTATCATCGATTGGGCCTACGAAAACACACCTCGTAAGGAAATAAAAGCAGGTGAAAAGAATTTTAACTGGAACCTCTTTTTACCTGCAATAACATTAGGAAGTCGCAACAAGTAACTCCTTTATACCTTATAAATTGTCTTCTCGGAGTCTACCTTTATCTGTTTTTTGTAGAAAACAGTAACAGAACTGTAACTATTCAGCGTGTTGTTTTTTTAGCAAATAATTCCCCAAAGCACGTCATTCCCGATAACTACACTCGGGAATGACGAATTATCTGAAGTTTTAATGAAAAAATCAAAAACTATAGCGTATGTGACGATTACGCTGAATAGTGACACGGAACTGTGGAAAATCAGGGTGATACCTCATGTGGCTGCCTTTTTTCTGATCATTAACATTGGATATTTATTGCCATGCTTCTCTATTCAAAGTAAACAAAAGGACAGAGAATACGATCAGTTGTTGTTTCTCTATCCGAAGCATTGTGTTAACGAAAGGGAAATAAACAAAAAATGGTAACTAACTAACGGGAGATATTCTAATGAAAGGAAAAGGTGGACGGTTTCTGGCAATAGGGCTGGGCTTGGGAATGTTATGCTCCAGCCAGCTGGCGCTGGCAGCGGAAATGGGCTCATTTAAGTACGAGGATTTTAAAAAGCCCACCTATTGTGCCGGTTGCCACAAGGCGATTGCTCAGGAATGGAAGCAGAGTATGATGTCCCAATCTTTTACCCATGGCTGGGATGAGGTTGAGTATTTCAAACTGGCTCTGCCCCATGCGGAGAAACTAGCCAAGGTGGCTGGAGTCAAGGCTGGCTGTATCGGTTGTCACAGTCCTATTGCCTTTCTGTCCGGAGATATCCCCCCGAAACCTGTAGCTGACGGTACCCGCGCCAATGAAGGCGTTAGCTGTGAAGTCTGTCATCATATTACCGGGACTACTGAAGCAGAACCGTTTAACTTCAGTTTTATCATTGAACCTGGAAAAACAATGCAGGGGCCGAGAAAGGATGTCAAGTCTCCGGTTCATAAAGTTCAACAATCCGACTTCACCACCAGTTCTAAACTTTGTGCGACCTGTCATGACGAGCAAAGCCCTTATGGTGCCTGGGTCAAGTCAACTTACCGTGAATGGAAAGCAGGCCCTTACGCCAAAGAGGGAACCCGCTGCCAGGATTGTCACATGTACGATTCACCGGGTAAAGCTGCCAAACAGGGTGTAGAAAGGGACGATGTTGCCCATCATGTTTTCC
>JAYEOK010000284.1:0-1820 GCA_034722915.1 Thermodesulfobacteriota bacterium
CGGTGCTTAAATCACTTTGCTTTTGCTCTTCGATGGCGACTCCAAATGTAAAATTAATTCCAAATTAATCATATCCTGCACATCAGGTAAAAACAAGGTTCTGGGAAAAAAACAGGGTAGAGCACAATAAAAACGTGGTTTGTCCCCCATTATTTCACATCAGACTGATTCCTGTTTCCCCATTCATATAAAATATTCCCCGCCAATTCACCTGCCGGCAGTAAACAGAAATTTATTTGCCAGAGATATAATTTTGTGATACCCCATAAATATACACTTATTTTTCTATCTAAGAAAAACAACTTGCTGTAAGGCCGGTCATTCGTACGTATCAGGAGAATCCTCCGGGCAGGAAATTTCAAAATTGCTTATGGATTGTTCTCAAATACATTCAGTAATTATCGTACATTCCATACAAAAAATGGATGTCTGCAAAGCAGCAATAACACACTCAGTATTTTGAAGTTAATCTCAAGTTAAATCTTTCGAGGGTATTTTTATGGTTCGTACGCTGAGCGAAATATTAACCCCAGAATCTGAAGAAGCTATCCGTGGCGATAGCGATCAATTCTTCCCACAATCTCCCGATACCTTAGAAAAAACCGGTTTGAATCAGATTTTTGTCGAAGACCTGATTTGCAAGCTGCTTCTATCCCGTGGATCATTAACCGGCAGGCAGCTCTCAAACAAGACTTGTCTTCCGCTGAAAATTTTCAGTGATTTACTGTATGACTTGAAGCAGCGACTCATTCTTGCCTATCAGTCGACTTCAGGAGTGAATGATTTTGAATATATATTGACTGAAAAGGGCAGGCAGAAAGCATTATTAGCCAGGGAGCAATCCAATTACATCGGATCAGCCCCGGTTCCGTTTCAAGAGTATCTGGAGAGTATAGAAAAACAATCGATTCGAAAAGAGCGTCCCGGTCGCGAGCAGCTGGAAAAGGCGTTTGAGGGGCTTATTGTATCCAATGACTTCCTCTCTTCACTTGGCCCTGCTGTTAATTCCCGCAGAGGACTGTTTCTTTACGGGGAACCGGGTAATGGAAAAACAGAAATTGCAACACGAATTGCACGGTGCTTCGCAAACGCTGTATACATCCCAAAAACCTTCATTGTTGAGGGAGAATTAATACAGCTCTATGATCCGCAATGTCACGAGTTAGCAACAACAGACAACATAAACGAGCAGGAGACGTCAGACCAGCGCTGGGTAAAAATAAAACGTCCCGCAGTCGTTGTTGGTGGAGAGATGAATCTTGATTCACTTGAAATTGGCTATAATGAAAAAACAAAAATCTGTGAAGCTTCGCTGCAGTTGAAAGGCAACAGCGGAGTTTTTGTCATTGATGACTTTGGCCGCCAGCGGGTGGCCCCGGATAAGCTGCTGAACCGGTGGATACTGCCACTTGAAAAACGTATCGACTACCTGACCCTGCCCAGCGGGAACAAAATCAGGGTTCCCTTCAATGCCCTGCTGGTTTTCTGCTCTAATCTGGATCCGGGAACAATGCTTGAAGAGGCACTCCTGAGGAGAATACCGTATAAAATTCGTATGACGGATCCCAGCGAAGAAGGCTTCATTACCATATTAAAAAACAGCGCTAAGCAATTTAATATTCCCTATGACAAGAACTGTGTCGAGTATCTCCTGGAAAAGCACTTTCGTAATGTCAGACCCATGCGAGGCTGCCACCCAAGGGATATTCTGCAGCAACTTGTCAATTTAGCCTTATATGAAAACAGACCACCCAGGATGACAACAGCAGACATAGACCAAGCAATAGGTCTTTATTTTACAGCAACTCGCAGTGGAAGGT
>JAYEOK010000285.1:0-8164 GCA_034722915.1 Thermodesulfobacteriota bacterium
TAAGCCTGCCCGGCGCATATTGCAATCGATGAGAAGGACATCTTTCTGGCAGGAACAGGCAGTATTATAGCCTATGGCCGCAGCCAGGAGGCTGGTTCCTGTGTTGTCGTGAGGGCTGGCTATGAGTAGAGTCTTTCCGTTGGATTGCTCCAGGCTTGAAAATATTTTTTCTCGAATCTGGGTGAGCTCGGCATAGTGATATGCCTTTTCAACTATCGGGTTAATGCTACTTTTAGGCTGTCTTACTGGAGGGTAGGCAATGTCAGTTGAGAGTGAGCGACTTTTCCTTTTGGGGATCTGTGGTTCTTGTTCTGCTGAATCAACCGATTCTTTGCTGGGAATAATGACGAAATCTACGTCACTTTTCGTGTCGGCTGCATTACCTTCCGTAGTTTGAGGAGTGATTAATGTGTCTGGATCAACAGACAAACCTTGCAAGTCTATTCCATCCAGGGGATTCAGGTCAAACAGTTCAGCATGGTCACTGTTCTTTTTTTTGTCTGCAGGCGATGAGGCCTTCAGGTTTTGAGGAGAAACGCAGATTTCATCAAGATCAAGCCCTTCAAAGGGATCTATCTTATCTGTAGAATGGATGGTGCTGCAAATATCAGCAGCATTATTTTTCTCTTTTGTCATATAATCTGATAGCTGAGAGCCACCTGTGGAAAAAGTTGTAATAAGAGAGTTATTGTTTTTCTAAGCTGTCTATGTAGCATAAAAAAATGTCCTTAGCCAGTAAAGCATTGTTGTATTAGCGCCTTACTCCTCAAAAGCCGTCATAAAAAAAAACAAGAAAATGAAAAGTTCGTTTAACGTTAGCAAGTTGGACGTACCAACAAGGCACTTATGCCCCACAGGTAAGCGCCAGACTCCGAGGGGGTACTGAAATGAGTGCCGGCTTACCGTTCAGCACCGGTGTTAGCTTGTTTGTAACAATGCTTTTTCCTGATATTGAAGAGGGTATCTAGATAAATTTTTTCCCATAAATCACATTGAATATTTCAAAAAGTTCTTTGCCAAGAGCAGAATATTCAATGGCACCACTGCTCTTGGGTGCTGACTCAAAAATTGTTTTTCTTTCCACATGGGCCATGTCGATTTCAGGGCATGCGTGGATGATGGTATTAAAAATACTGATCCCTTTCTGGGAAAAGTATTTTTTTATCTGGTTTAAATTTTGACGGGACTTTCCCCAGTCTGGATCATATTTAGTTATAAGAACAGCAAGAAGTTTGAGGTTGGGATTGTGCTCTCTGATGCTTGCAATGAGTTCAAGGTAGGCAGCCAAACCATCCAGTGAGAATCGATCATTGGGTGGAATGGGGATGATAACATAATCTGATGCCATCAGGGCATTGTTCATCATTACCCCAAGATTTGGCGGGGTATCAAAAATGACAAAATCGTAGTTGTTTAAGTTTGGATCCTGGTTAATAAGTCTTCTAATTCCTATCACTGCATCAGTGTTTTGAGCAATTTTTCTTTCCCATAACATGCAACGTGTAGTGTTTGGTATTATTTTAATTCTCGGATGATACGTATTGCAGGCAAATTCAGACAACAAGCCTTCTCCCTCAGGGGCTTCCAGTGCATCAATAAGGGAACGAGTGCTTTGATCATTGAAATCTTCCAGAAGGATGGAAGAACAGTTGGCCTGAGGATCGGTATCGATAATCAGTATTTTTTTTCCAAGGATTGCCAGACAACTGGCAAGATTGATGACAGAGGTTGTTTTGCCCACCCCTCCCTTACGGTTTCCAAGGGTAATAAATATAGGTGGATCTTGATCTATCATATGGTAATACCTGTGACTTTGAATATTGATGGAATTGTTTTAACGTAAGACGTTAGAAATAAAAGTAGAACTATCGTTTACAAAAAGATTATTATACAAGATGTAAAATAGCAAGCTGGAAATATATGGATTTTATTTTTATTTTTTCTTTATTGCTACTTTGTTAATACTGATGATGAACGGCACGTCGGCAATCTAACCCGGTTCAACCGGAAACAATTCAGTTCACTGGATAAGTGCCTTATCAGAATATGTTCAAAAAAAACAAAAAAACAAGAAAACATTCTGTAAGGCACTAATGTTTCTCGATAAAAATAGATACAAAAAGGAATGAATATATGAGTAATGCATTGAAAGGAATACTGTTTTCTGCCCTGATTTTTCCTGGTACCGGACAGATCATTTTAGCAAGGTATCTGCGTGGAGCCATATTCTTTGCAATTGCCTTTATAAGTGGAATACTTTGTGTCATTGCCATTATCCGTCAAGCCGTGGTCGTGCTTCAGGATTTTGTTGCTACGGGTGAGGTGGTCACCATACCGAAAGTTATGATAATAGTTGCCGAGGCTGCTACCTATGCATCTTCTGTTTTTCTTAAAATTTCTTTCCTGATTTTTTTCTGCTGTTGGCTGGCATCTGTTGTGGATGCCTGGCGAATAGGCAGTCAGCTTGATAAACAGGCAACTTGACAGATCAGGTTCTCACGAAACCATCAAGGTTACGCCCGGGCCTTTAATTTTACTTGTTCCCCTGCTTTCAGGAATGATTTCAACTTGCAGGGGAATTCGTTCTTTTAATGCACCCACATGGGAAATAATACCGATGAGCTTGTTGTCCTCACGAAGTTGAGCCAGCGTCTCTAAAGCTGATTCCAAAGCTTCTTCATCAAGCGTGCCAAATCCTTCGTCAAGAAACAGGGAGTCAACCCGGACATTTTGTGAAGCCATACGGGAAAGGCCCAGGGCAAGGGCAAGGCTGACAAGAAATGACTCACCACCTGAGAGGTTTTTTGTGGATCGGATTTCATCTGCCTGATAGGTGTCAATTACATTGAGATCAAGGGGTTGATTTTTATCACGGACAAGGATGTAGCGATCATTCATCCTGTTTAGATGGGTATTGGCATGGTGAATCATCATTTCAAAGGTGAGGCCCTGGGCGAAATTTCTAAACTTCTTTCCATCTGCCGACCCGATAAGCATGTGCAGTCTGTTCCATCGTCCAACGATTTTCTTCTGGGACCCGATCACTGCCAGCTGTGCTGCAGAGCGGGATTTGTCACTGTCGTTTCTTTTTAGTTGCTCTGCGGCAGTTATCGTGTGTGCCAGGATTGTTTCCAGTTGTTTCTCTTGCTCCTTGATCTGCTTTTTCAGTTCTTCCGGTGTCTCTTTGCAAAGCTGCTTTTTTCCTTCAACCTGTAAAGAGAGTGTTTTTTCTTTATAAAGGGTGTGTAATTCTGATTCTTTCTTTTGCAGTGTATCGTGAAAATTCTGCAATTCTTCCAGTTCCCGGGGAGTCAGCCTTGCAGCAAGTAAATCTTCAAAAGTGGGGAAAATTGAATTTTTGATGCTGAGGGTCAACAGTTCGGTCTGTTCTTTAATGTTCTTCCTTCGTATTGTTTGTTCTTCCTCCAGGCGATTTTGTAATGTCCGGGAAACAATAATTTCTCTTTTTATTTTTTCGTGTTCACGCTGTAACAATTCCAGTGTGGTCCTCACATTTTTGACAGCCTGCTCCAGTCGGTCAGATTCTTTGTTTGTCTTTTTAGTGCCAAAGAGCTTAGACCGTTCATTCTTGAAATCGTCAAGGCTTTTTTGAATCAGCTTACAACTCTGTTCCTTGGCTGCTGTCTGTTTTGTGCGCGTTTCGTAAAGTTTTCGTTTGTGTTCAAGATCAGAGTTCAGGCTAAGAAGGTGGGCTTTGTTTCGGGTTTCTTCTTCCTTTTTTTGTTTCCAATCTCCGACTCTTTTGTCTAACACTTCAAGAACCTTTGTGAGCATTGCTGATGTGGTTTTTTTGATTCCGTATGAGCCAAGTTTGTTAAAGAGTTCATTGCTTAGTATTTCAAGATCTTTGGACAGTCTGGCTTCCTTTTCCTGCAGTCTCTGTTCATCATTCTTAGCAGAGGATTCCTGATGGATTGTCTCAGAGAGCTTCTTATCCATCTTCTGGATTTCTGTTGTCAGATTGTCTCTTTGCTCTGTAACCGTGTTAAATTCTTTTTTTAGTTTTTCCAGACGATCGCAGTTATCTTGCAGGTTTTGCAGTTTTTGGGTCAAATTTTGTTGTTCTGTCGGCAACTGATCCGGATCAAGTTTTTTAAGAGGTGGGAAATCCAGATTTGAAAGAAGCTGTTCTGCTTCTTTCTTTATTTTACTCAAATTTTGCTCTGTTTCTTCAATGTGTGTGGATAGATTATTTTGCTGTTCTCCGGCAATGATCCTCTGACGAGTAAGCTTGGCCATTTTTTTCTCAAGATCCTGCAACTCAATTTTAGCGCATTGCAACTGTGTTTCTTCTTTCGATACTTCAGGAATATGACCATCGTTGTAGGGATGGTTTGTGGAACCGCAAAGGGGGCAGGGGGTGTTGTCTTTGAGCTGATTCCTATCCTCTTCAAGCGTTTGAATTCTTGCAAGAAGGCGCAGGTTCTTGTCGAGCAGATCAATCTCCTGTTGTTTGCCAACCTGCTTCGTAGTGATTGAATATATTTTTTGTTCAATCCTACCCGTCTGCTCTATGATTGCCAAAACCTGTTTATGGTGGTTTTCGGAAAGTTTTGTTTTTGCAGTGTGTTCTTCAAGGAGGAGCATGAGTTCCTGCAAGCTTCTCTGTCGATTTTGTGTTTGAAAAAGTGCCTGCTGCAACTCACCTTCAGTTTTATCATGGAGAAGGTTACTGATTTTCCTTTGCAGGTTAGAAAACAGCTTACTGGCCGCGGCAAGTTTACTCTGCAGGGCGGTTTGATTCCCAGTGAGTTTTGTGACGGCCGTTTTTCTGCAAGCGGTTTCCTGTACAGCTTTTTTCCTTTCTTGGACAATGTTGATATTCTGGACAGAGATATCCCGAAAGGAATTGATCATTAGCTTTAAAACACTGAATTCTTCAATGAGTTGTTCGTCACCGGCCTGCTTTTTGAAAAAGTTGTCCAGAATAGTTTTACGACTATATGCCTGAGCAAGGTTTTGCTGCAGGTTTTTTATTGTTACATCTTCTTCAGTCAGTTGTCTGGTTTCAGCTGCAAGACTATCGGTCTGTTCCTGAAGTCTCTCCTCTGTAGTTCGGATAGTGTGGTCGAGTTCCTGGACTCTGGCAATGAGTTTCAGGCCATTCTCCCTTGTTGTTTCAGTTTGTTGTACTGTTGTTATTGCTTCTGATGTTTTTAACTCCCGGCTCTGTTTTTGTTCTTCAAGGGTTTGCAGCCTGGTCTTAAGAGCCTCTATTTCTTTTGATACTTGTCGCTGTCTGTGGACAAGGCTTTCCTGCTCCAGATAGATTGGTTCGATTTCTTTTGCTGCAAGGGCGGGTTGCAGTTTGTTCAACTGATGGGAATGTTTTTTCCTGTCTTTTGCCAGAGTTTTAATTTGTTGCAGGTAGTCATCCTGTTCAACAGAGAGTTTTGCAATATTTTCCATCCAGGTCTGTTGGATTCTCAGGTCTTTGAGTGTTGTTTTCAGGTGGTCAGCTTCTTTTTCTGTGACAATAATAAGATTTTGTAATTCTTTTTCCTCCTCAGGAGGGAGAAGGTTGATGTGGGAAAGATGCTGCTCCAATTCTTCCATTTTTTTCTGCTCATCCGCACGCAGTTCATGCACTTTGATGGAGAGCCTGGAGTAGATTTTAGTGCCGGTGATCTGTTCAAGAATCGGGGCACGTTTATCAGCAGATGCCTGGAGAAAAGCAGCAAAACCTCCCTGGGCAAGAAGAGTGGAGCGGGTGAAACGGTCAAAATCCATTCCTGTAACTTCTTCAACCCTGGTTCCCACATTGCGTATTCTGCTTTCCAGGATAGTGTTACTGACACCATCGGCTATTTCATGCTTTGGCTGTTGCAACTCTCCATTTGCTTTTTGCCTGGAACGATGTTGAGACCAGTGGCAGCGAAAAGAGCCTTTGGTGGTTGTAAATGATACTTCAGCAAAGCAGACACCAGTGTGCCTGCTCATGATTTCATTGGATGATTTTGTTATTTTTGCAAGCCGTGGTGTTTGTCCGTACAAAGCAAGGCAGATTGCATCCAGAAGGGTGGATTTACCTGCCCCTGTCGGGCCGGTGATGGCAAACAGACTGTTTTCAGCGTAGGCTGGATCAGTAAAGTCGATATGCCATGTCCCTTTGAGGGAGTTGAGGTTTTGAAAACGAATGTTCAGGATTTTCATTATCGACTACTTTTCATCCATAATCGCATCCAATGCAGTTTTAAAATCGAGCATTAATTCCTGCTGCTGGGCGTTCGGGATTTCATGGAGGTCAAGGCATTGCTCAAAAACCTGACGTGGCGTGAGTTCTTCCAGTGTTTTAATTTCAGAGCTTTGCTGCAGAATATGATCATATCTTCGTTGGTTACTGATACGCAGCACTTCAAGATCCGTGTCTTTCACCGCAGCATAGACCTGCTCCTGTAACTCATCAACAAGAATTGTTCCCTGATAGTTGATTTCAAGCAGTATTGATTGTTGCTGCAGGGCAAGTGTACTGATTGCTTCCAGGATATGTTCAAGATTTCCGGATATGTTTTGAATTTTTTGAAAGCAGGGCACAGGAAGTTCCTGTACCATCTGCTCATAACCAATGGTAACGAGAAGGACATGCTTTTGTTCTTCTGCCTCTGAAAAACTCATGGCAAGAGGAGCGCCGGAATAACGCCTGTTCTCCTGCCTTGAAACCATCTGTGGAAGGTGCAGGTGGCCAAGGGCCAGATAATCTATTTCTGTTGGAAATGTATCAAGGCCGACCTGTACCAGAGTTCCCACATATAATTCCCGCACTCCATCTCCCTGCCTGGTTTGCCCTCCCTTGCAGAAAAGGTGGCCGGTTGCAAGCAAAGGAATATTTATGGATAATTGTTTTTGCTTTTCAAGGGCTAGTTCCGTGAGTTGAAAATAATGATTCCGAATACCTTGAAGCATCCTGTTTTGTTTGTCACTGAGACTTTCTCCTGCTTCAGAGGATCTTATGTCCTTGTCCCGGAGGTAAGGCACAGCTAGAACCATGAGCTCTGGCTTGTTTGCTTTATCCTCAAGTATGATGATCTCATCTTCCAGAGTGTCGGGTGCTCTACCAATGACATGAATATTTAAAAAACTCAAGATGTCCCGGGGAGCGTTCAACAGGGTAGGAGAGTCATGGTTGCCTCCAACGAGGATTACGTGACGGCAACAGGAGAGAGAGATGGCAGAGAGAAAATGGTAATATAATTTTAAACTGTGGTTGGAAGGAGTCTGGCTGTCGAAGATATCGCCTGCAATGATGAGAGCTTCTATATGGTGCTCTTCGATGGTTCCAGCTAACCACTCGAGAAGTTGAGAAAATTCATGATAGCGCTGTCTGCCGTATAATTTGTGACCAATATGCAAATCTGAGGTATGGAGGGTTTTCATTGAAGGCTGGCCTGAAATGGGAATATAAGTCTTTACGAACTTAGGAACGTACAATAAATAACTTGATAGCATAGGAATTTTCAGTTTTTACGAAGCTTAAAAAATGAATACCGAACATTAAAGGACGAATATCGAACAGGTAAGCGAAGACTCCGAGGAATGTCGAACCGCAGAAGGGAAAAGGCCCTTGATCTTTCGTCTTTTATTCCGATCGATATTCGATATTCCTTGTTCGATATTCGACATTCTCTTTTTAAAACCCGCCCGCAGGGCGATAAGTTCAACAAATTAATGCACCCCAAGGGTATTTCCTCCGGGGCATATTTTTTTCCGTCTTCTGTGTTGCTCGTTGCTCACGTAACCCGTTATGCTCCCGCCTCGCGCCTTGAATACGAAAAAAACTCCTATTAATTTTTGTTCAAGTTATTTATCTCCCGTTCCTTATCAATTTAGGGGAGTGGTAATAATACGTTTCAGGTTCATTTTGCGTTTATGGTATCCGTCTCTCTACGATAAGTAAAGAAGAATGGAAGTGTTGGAAGAGAGTAGATTTGTAGACGATTTTTACAAAACAGGTTATTATGAGGTGATATAGAAACTTCAAGTACTTGGAGTTGATGAAGAGTTTCGAGGTTTACGCTTAGGGCTCATTCAAAAATAAGTTCGTAATTATGAGGTGTAAGATGAATGTTTAGAGAAACGATCTGTGATTATTTAACCGCAGACGTAGCCGGGCTACGTTGAGGATTAAATAATCGCATAGCGTTTC
>JAYEOK010000286.1:0-8154 GCA_034722915.1 Thermodesulfobacteriota bacterium
TATGTTATGAAAAAGGAAAAAATCACAGAAATTGTTGAACTTGTTGAATCTTTCTGTAAACAATACTTCACTGGAGAATTGACTGCTTGTGCTTTAAGATTATGTGACAAATTATGCCGTATTCGTACACTTGACATTACAAGAGGAAAAAAAGAAATTTGGGCTGCTTCAATTGTGTATGTGATCGCCAGGGTGAATTTTCTGTTTGATAAAGCGAATAATAACTTTCTTACCTCTGACATAATATGTGATTTTTTCGGTACAAAGAAGACAACGACCGGCAACAAAGCAACTTCCATTGAAAAGACCTTAAATATTGGCATCGGCGATACGAATTATTGCACTACCGAAATCATAGAATCATTTTCATTCGTAGAGACGCCTAATGGTTTTATATTGCCACAAAAAATGGCCAAAGATATCTTCATAAGAACTGCGAACGAAGCAGAGTCTAGAGAAATTAATGAGTTCATGGCAGAGAAAAAGCGACAAGAAGAAGAGGTTGAACAGACCAGGAAAGAACGTCGGGCTGAAATAAATCGCGAAATTGCTAAGAAGAAAAGAAAAAAGAAGGAAGAAAAACAAGCAAAAATAAATGCGCGGCAATTGAAGCTTTGGTGAAGTAGTGGAAATATACTGACTTTGGTTGGTGAGAAGTTTGTTACGTATATTGTGCAGACACCCTATCAGGAAGAAGGTAATGATTGCAACTTTGCTTAAATTCTTAACCTTGCCATTGGCAGTTAAATCATACATTGGTATACTATTTTGATAGAAAATCCATATTGACACCACACAGAAACCGTGCCCCCTGTTTCTATGATTATAAATGGTAGTTCATGTATTTCTCAGCAATCTTAAATAAAATATAATGAAATGAAAAAATTCTTCCTGGTTTTGGTAATTCAGTTCATTAGTTATGTTCCATTTATGCAGGTTAGGGCAGCAGAGCAACCGACTGTTGATTTCAGTGACCTCCTTGTTAAAATTACCTCCGCCGTTGCCTTGGAGGAATTTGGGGAAAATCAACTGAAGCCTTCTTCCAGCCTCTCCTTCACTGAACAAGCCAGTCAATTGGCGTTCCAGCCCCTCAGCACCACTCCTGTTCAATCATATTTTCCATTAAATAATAACGACATAAGGCGTTATTCTGGAACAGTTCATGGCACAACTTATAGTACTACCATGCGTTATTCCTCTGTTAACTATAATGGCAGGTCTTGCTTTCGGGAGGATGATTCCATAGACGGTAGTATCGCTTATTATGGTTACAATGCTGGCGAGGTACAAATGTATGGTGTCATGGTTGACAATGTTAGCTACCCTTTTCAATCGCCTTTAACTTTCCTTAATGACACAATTTTAACAAATGGTGGTTCGCTCCAAAGTAGCACGACCTTTGTCGTGCAGGGTATGACAATCACTTTAAACGTGACTGTTAACTCAAGCCCGACAGGTAGCGTGACCACTTCTTTGGGAGAAGTAACGGATTGCCGTTCCATCGCTATGGATTTTTCATACATAATTCCTGGAGAATCAGGAACCCTTGATCTTAGAGAGGTTTGGATTTTGGCACCAGGCGTTGGCAAGGTACAAATCGCCATGATGGATCAAAACATGAACAACCTTGGCTGGATGACCATCATAGACGGCACCGTTGGTGGACAAAATGTTAGTGATATCATAAATCCTAATCCTCCGAGAGTAGATAGTTTGCCGTTTATGATGTTACTGTTAAGTGAATAATGGGGCTAGGCGCATGTGGTTAATATTGCTATATCGAAGATCTGATTTTCTCAAACTGACATTAGGTTGATTTTTCTTACTGTTGCTCTTAAATTTTGATATTCCAGGTAGCAGGAAACATATCAACCTCTCTCCGGCCAGAGGAAGTAGATATTGCCCTTACACATCCCTATTTGGTTCTTTCACTCTTTCCAGTTAGGTTGTATTAGAAAGAGAGTCTCCACTAAGGCAGGTGTGTAAAAAGCTGAGATTGATAAGTATACTTTTTTTTATTCAAAAATGGTTATTGCACCTGCAAAATCACTTTCTGTGCTCTTCTGCCAGTTCCTGGCAAGCGGTAATCACATATTGCTGAAAAATTTGAACAGCAGGTGACATAGTGTATCGTTTTAAGTTGACGAGTTCATATTGGGTTGTCAGGTTTTTATCATGCAGGGGCAATAAGTGCAGCGTACCAGATTTGATCCCTTGCTGAAATATCGGCATAATACCTATACCCACAGCGTCACAATGACTGATTGTCCTTGCCAGAAGATGATAAGGCGCTTCGACAAGACCGTTCGGAAACTCGTTCATACTTGTAAAAGTATAACCACTGAGGGATGCAAATTTATTGATGATAGGCTGTGGAAGTTTTGGGGTGGCAATCTGATACTCAAAGATATCACTAAAACTCACTCGTTTTTTCCTGCTGAGTGGATGGTCCTGACGGCAAACAAAACAGGCGTGATATCTGGGCAAATCAATAATATTGTATTCCTCCCGGTGGTTCATAAATCTGGTATCGCAGACCAGAATGTCTAGATCTCCTGTATTTAACCCTTCAAGTAGATCAGGCACCCATTCCACCTTGGTCCTGATTGTAAAACCTGGATAATCCGCACCCAACCTGCCGAGGGTTCTGTCGAGGAAGACCTCTGCAGCCAGTGGGCCGATTCCTATTCTGACAAGACCTTTTTTTAGATCTCCCAGCATCTGCAGTTCCCGATCCATGAACTCATAATCCCGCAAGATAGATTCACTCAGTTCCAAAATCCTTTTACCAAAGGCTGTGGGCGTAACTTGCCGGGTATGTCGATCAAAGAGTTTTTGCCCCATCTGTTCCTCAATCACTCGTATAGACTGGCTTAATCCCGGCTGAGAGATGTTCAGTTCACCGGCTGCCCGAGCAAAATTACGATGTCTTGCAAGTATTTCAATCTGCTGCAGATGTCGGATATCTAGATTCATAAGCTCACCTTATGGGATTGATAAAATTCTGTCACTTGTATTTATTGTTGCTGGGTGTATATATAAGTACTCATTTTTGAAGTGAATTGTGAGATTTTTTCGCCATGCTATCGAGTATTTTATCAACAAAAGCCGTGTCTAGCTGAAGATCGTTTATCGGTTTAGTAAAGATCCCCCCCTCCTCTGCGTCACTTTTACAAAAAAAGGAGAGCTACATGAAATCCGGCCAGAACATAAAATCGATACTTTTCGTTTTATTTATCTTATCAACATCTCATCTGTCTTATGCGGAAGACAAAGCTGATCTTGCAAAAGCTGCGCAGAACCCGGTTGCTAATATGATCAGCCTGCCCTTTCAGGATAATATCAATACGGGAATAGGTCCAGATGATGAAACGCAAAACATTCTCAATATTCAGCCGGTATGGCCAATATCTCTGAATGATGATTGGAATGTCATCACCAGAACCATAGTCCCCGTAGTATCTCAGCCGGATATTTTGACGGGAGAAGGTCGAATTAACGGCCTGGGGGATACAAGCTTCTCCGCCTTTTTCTCTCCCGCAAAATCTGACAGCCTCACCTGGGGTGTAGGGCCAGTATTTCTTCTACCCACCGCAACAGATGACAAACTGGGTGCAGATAAGTGGGGTGCGGGGGGATCAGCAGTGGTTCTTGCCATGCCTGGTAACTGGGTAGTTGGATCACTGGTCAGCAATATCTGGTCGATTGGCGGTTCAGGTGAGATGGATGTTAATCTTTTTACCTGGCAATATTTTGTTAACTATAATCTTCCACACGGATGGTACCTGACTTCAGCACCAATCATCACTGCAAACTGGGAGGCTGACAGTGACAACAGATGGACAGTACCAATAGGCGGCGGTGTGGGAAAAATATTTACAATAGGCAGCCAGCCCATCAATGGACAGATCAGTGCATACAATAATATCGAATCACCCGACCCGGGAGCCGACTGGCAGTTCAGACTACAGCTGCAATTTCTTTTTCCCAAATAATAAAACACTAACAGGAGAAGCAATGAAAAGAATAACGGACTTATCGGTTGTCAGAGCTTTTATAATTATTACCCTGATAACGGTATTGCAAGCCGGTCAGGCACAGGCAGCAAGAACAGAACCAACAGGCGGTCAGCCACCAATTGGTACTAAAGTTTCGGTACCATCTCTTGATGAACAGGTTGCCTATCAGCGCGCCTTTGAAGCCACGCTCTGGGCTATGCCTGCACTTGGTATCTATGGTCTGAGAACAGGGTTCATGTCTGCCTTGAAGATGAACAATAATGACATCGCCGCCTTTTCAGGCCCTCTGAAACAAAAAATGGAGGCCATTACCCCCAATACGGTAACACCTTATATTCTGGCTTTCACCAATCTCAGCGAGGGGCCTGTTGTTCTTGAAATTCCGGCCCGAACGGAGAAATCAAGCCTCTACGGTCAGGTTGTTGATTTCTGGCAGATCACCATTGCAGACGTCGGGCCTGCCGGTGTCGACAAGGGCAAAGGCGGCAAATATCTCTTCCTGCCTCCGGGATATGACGCTGAAATTCCCAAAGGCTATATCCCGGTACAGTCCGCCGGTAACCGAATTGGTTTTGCCTTCCGATCTGTACGCGGCCCAGGGGCCACGAATGAAGACGCATACAACTACACGAAGCTGCTGCGCATGTACCCGATGTCAAAAGCGGCCAACCCGCCAAAGCAGCGCTTCGTTGATGGCAGGGATATCGTTGTGCCGACATTGCCGCACTATACCATGGCCGCCCTGGAGGACATCAAGGTGATTATCGATATAGAACCGGTTTTTTCCCGAGACAAAGTCATGATGGGAATGCTGGCTACGCTTGGCATTGAGAAGGGTAAACCTTTTGATCCGACTCCCGAACTCAAATCCGCCATGGAACGTGGTGTCCAGGATGCCTATTTTTATATGCAGAGCCTTGTCGACAAGATGCATGATGCCAACCTTTACTGGTCAGACCGTCACTGGAGCCTTGTTATGCAGCCTGATGACAAACGCGGTTTTGCCTTTGAAACTGATGAAATGGTTAATGTCGATGCACGGGCTGCGGCCTGGCATTTTTTCACCTTTTATCCTGCGGTCATGAGTGACAAGGTGGGTACTGTCTATCTGGCTCCTATTGCAGACAGCAATGCTCGCCCTGTAGCCGCCGGGAAAAACTACCGTCTGCGTATCCCTGCCGACACACCGGCAAAACAGTTCTGGTCTTTGACCATGTACGATCATGCGACATGGTCATTTATCATTAACCCCCTGGGCCGATCCGGGCTCTCCTCGCTGGACAAGGACGACCTTCAGGTTAATGATGATGGCAGTGTTGATATCTATTTTGGCCCCGATGAGCCTGAGGGCCACAGGTCCAATTGGCTGCCCACCGAAGGTAAACGTCCCTATATCTGGCTGCGTCTGTATGGCCCAGACACCCCATTCTGGGAGAAGAGTTTTACGATGCCCGATGTTGAACTTCTGGACTGAGTTTTTCGACCCGCACAAACTGTGCGTGTCGAAAAATATATTTTAAAAAAAAGTAGATAGAAGGACCAAAATCATGAAGAAAACAAAATCATACCGTAACACCATGTTGCTGCTTTCCCTGTTTGGGGTAATGCTGAGTAATGCACAGGCTGGCAGCGTCCAATACCCCGATGCTTTGCTGACAACACCGGGCACGCCAGAAGTTGTGCAGAAAGGACTTGAGGCAGACGGCTATAGCCTCGGGATTATGGCATATACCTGGGGATACCCATTGATCCGTATGGAGCGGGTCATGCGTGAATATGTCGATGTACCCTCTCCCAAACCGGCAACGAGTTACCGGGCCCCCCTTAACCAGATCGGTTGGGCAAGAGCACTGGCCACACCTGCTGCCAAGGATATGCCGACAGCGAATAATGATACCGCCTATATGAGTAGTGTGGTGAAACTGGACGAACCTTATATTCTCTTTGTTCCCGACACTGCTGATCGCTATTATGTGGTGAATATTTTCAACATGTGGCAGGAGATCGAGCATTATATTGGCAGGCGCACAACGGGTACCAAAGCCGGAAAATATATTATCGTTCCTCCTGGCTGGGAAGGAAAACTGCTGACAGATGCAACACGCCTTGATGTAAAAACCGACAAGGTATGGTTATGGGGCAGAATGCGAATTGCTCAGGGTGAAGCTCTTGAACCAATACATAAGTTGCAGGATCAGTTCACCCTTACTCCGTTAAGCGGCAGTTCAGTAAAGGGAACAAAGTTGGATGCAATGCCAGCCATTGGCGATGATCCACTTGGTTTCTTCACTCATCTTTCCTTTGCCCTGCAGGCGAACCAGGTAACTGGTGCAGATGAAGCCCTGTTCGCTCAATTTACGCGGATCGGCCTCACCGAAGAAGGATTTGATCCTTCAAAAATATCCGAAGACACAAAGCAGGGACTTCTCAAGGGGCTTGCGGACGGTCCGGCAGTGGCAACGGCTTCATTTGCCAGTACCGCATCTAAAAGAGAAGGATGGGACTGGGTTACCGGGATGGACAGTTTTGGGTTCAACTATCCCCTGCGGGCCATGATTGCAGGCCCATATCTTGGAGGAAATGGTGAACTTGAGGCCATGTACCCGATACGTTATACTGACTCCAAGGGAGCACCCTTAACCGGCGCAAACGAATATGTCATCCGCTTCAAAAAAGCACCACCTGTGGGTGCCTTTTGGTCGCTCACAATGTATAACGCCGATGATAAGATGCTGGTGAAGAATGAGATAGAACGGTACAAGGTCGGCACAGATACGGAAGGTCTCCATATTCTGGAAAACGGTTCATTTGAACTTCCCATCCAGCATTCCAGACCGGAAGGTGAATTTGCTGCCAACTGGCTGCCGGCACCACAAGGGAATTTTTATGTAATTCTCAGAATGTACCAACCAAATGATGCTATCCTGTCCGGAGAGTATGTTTTGCCACAGCTTGAACAGGTGAAATAACTGTAGATCCGAAAAAACACTTGCGCATCGACAGCCCCCCTTTATGGAGGGGCTGTCAACAGAAAAAGAGTGAATGACTGGCAGGTTAGTTTGGGGTGCAATACAAAAAAGTACTAATTTAAGCGGTTAAAACTGTGTGATAATCTAAGTAGGGACAGGTTGTGGTTGAGCTCTGCGAAACCAAACATAATTGCAAATTGAAGGGTCATTGAAGGGTCAAGTCTCATCTTGGCTGCATTAACCTAAGATAAAGAATTTATTATATCCCGAATTTTGCATTGCTACTTTTTATCTTGGGACATTTTTCTCTCTACCCGACTAACTACATTCCCTGCCGGACCATACCCGCTCAGTCCAAAAACAGTACCGATCTCCTTAAGAGTGTCGTTACGTAAAACCCGACAGAGATACATGGCCACATCTCTAGGCTCATTTTTTTGTCCACGCCGGGTTACAAATAGATTTTGCTCCTGCACTTCATAAACACTAGTACCCCGTCCCAAAAGTCTTGACGGGTTTTCTGGCTGTTTATGTTTATGAAAAGAAGAACGTAAAACGAACCTATTTAAATTCCACAACTAATTGATATTTCATATGTTAATTTCGAAAAGTAGGTTCAAACTATCGCATCTTCTTGCCGGTTTTAAATTGCCAAATATCATGTCAGAACTTTTGGGACGCACTACTAGATACCGTTGTCACAATATGATCTACTTCTGGAGCAAGCTGTCTCGAGTCCGGGATTTCTCTATTCTGCTTGCTTGTAAAAAATGTTTCCTTCACCCAGGAGACAAAACTATCATCACCAAGGATCAGCGGCCATTTTTCTTTTGCAAAAAGGTTTTCAAATTGCTCGGAATCACCCTGCCCCATAAATTCCAGATATGCATTCTTCTGCTTCTTTTTTTCAATGCTCAACATTGCTAAAACAATGCCCTTGTTAAGCCAGTCCCACTTTTTTGCATTTGATAGATAACCGGGATGACTGCTCCACTTGTATGTGCTCAGCGTGTCAACCATACCAGCCCGTAGTGGATTCCTATGGATATATCTGACCAATTCAAGAAGATGACTGTCCTCCCCAACAATAACGGATTTGTAACGACCTCGAAAAAGCTGCCCATCATAGCCATGCAGACGGTTGAATCGTTGGGTATAAACGCCAT
>JAYEOK010000287.1:0-8153 GCA_034722915.1 Thermodesulfobacteriota bacterium
ACAACGGTATACTGTTTGCTCAGGGCACATTCAATAATAACTTCGTACCCTGAGGCGCAATATAAACATTCATCTTACACCTTATAATTAGTTTCTCTAAACATTCATCCTACACCTCATAACTACGGACTCATTTTTAAATGAGCCCTTAGAAAACTCATACGACCCCATTGTTTTCATTGTTTCCCATTGTTTTTATTGTTCTTTATTTCACCATTGGGTTTTTTAACTTTTTTGATAATTTTTCAAAAATAGGTATATATACGGATGGCAATACTTAAAAAAAATGTTTAGATAAAATAAAGAAAAATAGTGAGTCACACTGATTGAAATTGATAAAGCCAAACCTGTTGGAAGGCAGGGACGGAAAGCCACGGGTCTCTACAGATAGCCGGGTTACCCTAACTTTGAAAATAGCCACTACTATTTTCATTAAATTTATTGGCTGGTTGGCTGATAAAACAAGGGGACAATAAAATGAAAAAAACAATTTTGCTAACAACATTTTTTATGGGTCTTGGAGTTAGCGCTCATGCAACACCTCTCATTTCACAAGGTGGAAGTCAGACTTTAACCATTGAGTCTACAAGTTACACAATAACTGACCGGGCCGATTCACCTGCACAGGATACCTGGCAACCCTCATATGGCTACACTGGATCAGACTACACCGGGGTCTATCTTGGTACAATTGATGGAAACGACTCAACGACGGACTTAGAAAACCTCATCGGATACTTTTTAGATAATTCATCTTATGTAATCAGCGAATACGCAAAAATGGCCTACGACGATGGAACTAATAATTGGTCCAATGATGGCGGTACTGATG
The DNA here is from genome assembly GCA_034722915.1 of Thermodesulfobacteriota bacterium. Lineage (GTDB taxonomy): Bacteria > Desulfobacterota > Desulfobulbia > Desulfobulbales > Desulfocapsaceae > Desulfocapsa. The sequence goes on from JAYEOK010000287.1 coordinate 833, forward strand.
GATTGGTGTCAGTAACCACTACTGATGACGGGTTATCCGGAACATGGACTGCCACAAGCCCATATGTTCTTGATTTTTATACAGTAAAATCCAGCACGGAATTTGCATTGTATTCTGTTAATCCGGCCTTGGCCTCAGGTGATTGGGTCACTCGTCATCTACTTAATAATGGAGGCAATATACCAGCAATTTCTCATTTTTCTGCCTCACTAACACCAAGTGCACCAGTCCCCGAACCAAGCACACTTTTGATCTTGGGAGCAGGATTATGTTGTATTGCAGGGACTAGAGGCCTAAAGAAGAAAAAATAGTTGCACTCAACATAACACTATTATCAAAAGGCAGAATCAGTTATTTGATTCTGCCTTTTTTTCTTACTTGTATCCTGCTTTTCATCATCATTCCTATTTGCCACATCCAGGATCTGTTTTTATCAAACTGACATCATGTATACATGCCTGCGATTCTCTTCCGATCTTCCCCCTGAAATCATAACAATCCGCTATTCCTCCTGATAAAACATACCCAGTCTGCATCTTCTTCTTTCCAGAATATCCCCGCTGTTCTCCCAAAGCAGTAGCAGCTCCTCAAGTTTTTTCTGTTTTGTCACTTCATTCCAGGACAGTATTGTCGGATGATCCTCTGCTGTTGCGTCAAAATTTACTTCAGGGAGACGCAGCAGGTAGGTGTCTGCCCTGACGTCAAGGAGTATCTGGGCAATACCAAGATCAGCTTTTGGAGAGATAAGAGCATGACGAAAAAAGAACTCGCTATTCGAGTCACCCTTGACGGTGTACCAATACAATGATACAGTAAAGTATGATAGACTCTATTGCATACCAGGGAGAGCTGCTGACCATTGAATGGTATCATGATGAGAAGGGGGAAAGCGATGCGCTGGCCTACTTCAATAAGCTTTCAGACACTCAGAAGCGAAAAACTCTTATGCTTTTCAAGAGGATGGGTGATTTTGGTAAGGTTTCAGACGTCACCAAGTTTAGAAACGAAGGTGATAAGATCTTTGCCTTTAAACCGCAGCCGGACAGGTTTTTATCATTTTTCTGGACGGGGAAAAAGGTTGTTGTGACAAATGGTTTTCGGAAAAAGTCAAAGAAACTTCCTAAGAAAGAGAAGGAACTGGCTTTGAAAAGAATGCAAACATACTGCAGTAGAGTCGAGGAGGGGGACTATTATGACAAATAAAAAAGAAAACAAAAAAAGAACAATGGGAAAATCAACGTTTGATCGCGTCATGGATGACCCGGATCAAAAGAAAAAATTTGAGAGGGAGTATGTCCAGTTTCTTTTTTCAGAGCTGGTCATTGATGGTATGAAAGAGGAACATCTCAGCGTAAGAACACTCTCCAGGTTGAGCGGCGTTTCCACCTCCATCATACAGAATATGAGGAGTATGAAGCCGACCAACATCACCATAAAAACCATGGCATCTTTATTGAAACCGCTTGGATATCAATTGACCGCTATAAAAGGGGATAAGACTGTTGAGTTGTCCCCGTGAGTTGGGTTGGCAGGAAGATACAAGTAATGGATTAGTAAAAGGTGATCGGATGAATCCGTCCTGGTACGGATTTGATATCAGCACATGGGATGGCGACAAGACAATTAACATGTTGTCTTTCTGGCCAGAACAAAACGCTATATCTCACGTTTCAATTTACGGTGACGGGGCCAGGAAGTTCCCGAACCAGCAACCATGCTCATCTTTGGAACTGGTTTGCTTGGTCTTGCGGGATACAGACTCAAAATGAAGAAAAAATAATTTCATTCTACATAACACCATTATCGAAAAAAAAGCGGAATCATTCATTTGATTCCGCTTTTTTTGATTCCTGTACTCCGTTTTAATCCGCTACTCCTCCTCATAAAACATACCCAGTCTGCATCTCCGTCTTTCCAGAATATCCCCGCTGTTCTCCCAGAGCAGTAGCAGCTCCTCAAGTTTTTTCTGTTTTGTCACTTCATTCCAGGACAGTATTGTCGGATGATCCTCTGCTGTTGCGTCAAAGTTCACTTCAGGGAGACGCAGCAGGTAGGTGTCTGCCCTGACGTCAAGAAGTATCTGGGCAATACCAAGATCAGCAATGGCTCTGGCCGTGGCAGCATCACTACGAAACAGAATGGAAAAGCCTCCCCGGTAGGGATTGGGACGGTTGACAGCCCGTAAGACATGACAACCCCACTGCGTCAGCTTATCAATGAACGCCTGCATGATATATTCGTCATCTGTGCATTTCATGAATTCATGCTAACTCTGCCTTCTACTTTTTACCATCTCAAAAATACTAACACCGGTAAACGGTAAGTGAGGCCGGCACTCAGTTCAGTACCCTCTCGAGGGGTATAAGTGCCTTGTTGGTATATCCAACTTACCAACATTAAACGAACTTTTCATTTTCTTATTTTTTATGACAGCTTTTGAGGAGTAAGGCACTAAAAAAAGGCTTCTGGAAATTTTGAATTTCCAGAAGCCCTTTTATGATGCGCTGACCGGGTGTTTATTCCCTGTTTCTAAAAGTGGCAAGAGAACCTGGATGATGCATATCAAACTCCATCTCCACAGTATGACAGACTGCACATCCTTTGTCTGCTGCAAGAGGATAAGGGCTTTTTTGATACTGCATGGGCTGCAATGCTCCGATCTCTTTGCCGTAACGGTTGGCGGCAGGATAGAGCGAATGCGGCTGACCATGGCAGGAGCTGCAGAGAACAGCCCCGGCCTCGCCCATGCGGTTGTGGAACAATCCTTCCTCACCTTCCGTCCAGGCATTAAAGGCAGTGTCGGTTTCCGGAGGCTGAAACTCAACATGACAGGTGAGGCAGTCCGGCTCCATGACCCAGGCAGAGCGTGGATTCACGTAATCAATTGTCATCTCTCCCTTATCTTGCAAATACGAGAGGAGTTTTGCTGCCTGTCCGGTTTCCGCTTCCTGTTTCAGAAGACTGACAGCATGATCTACCAGGCCACCATGACAGTTGCTGCAGGATAGATCCAGCTGTTTATGAATCCCGTCAAAGGAATGACTGACTCCAGTATCACTTGTGGAGTGACAGAGGCCACAGCTGTCACCTTCAGAATCTGCCACAAATCCGGCATGAAAACCATGCATGGCAGTGGAAAGGCCAAGGAGTCCGGCTTTACTCTCTGTGCCACGGCTGAAATCACCATGACAGGAGGAACAGACCACGGTTTTACCTTCAGCAAAGTCAACACTGAGACTGGTGTTACTGCGCTTATCATGAGAGGCCAGGATAGTTGCAGCCGTAGCCCTGGAAAGGCCCCCTCGTCCATCCTGACGCCAACGGCCTCCGTGGCAGTTGCGGCAGCCAATCTCAGTTGAAAAACCGATCTTTGCCTGTGTCACGGCAACAACTTTTCCCTTCACTTCTGCCTGCAGTTCAGCAATAAAAAATGGCTGAAAAGGTTGGAGGGGAGTAGGCATTTCGGCAAGCACAGCTTCAAAATAACCATCCTGTGCTGCCAGCACTCCTTCAATCATTCCTTTGCCGGTTTGCATCCTGTAACTGACAGTTGCGTCATCCAGAATAACACTTGGACTGGTATCACGGAAAATCAACTGTGCACGAAGGACTGGAGAACCGTAAGACATATCTATTCCAGACTTTTCAGGTTCCGACGAAAGAAAGTTGCCGATTGTTGGCCCGGCAAGCAGGATATACTCGGATGTTTCTGGATCAAATGGCAGTGGTGCAACTGTTAGCGGCGCGATAGCAGGCGGCAAAGCAGGAATAAAGCCTGGCACCAAACCGGTGGTGAGATACTCTGCAAGAACGACAGCTTCTTCTCTGGTACCTGCAAATGGAGGCATATAAGGATTTGCCGTTCCCATGCCGCTGATAAACGCCTCCATTCCCTGGGGGGTAAAGCGCCTGGCAATGGGCAGCATATCGTTTAACGGTCCACCAGTGGAATGACAGGGCAGACAGAGAATAGTGGAGAGTTCTGCTCCTGCTGCCAACCTGTTTTCCCGGGTTACTTCCCGGTTTTTTACCCAGCGGGCAGTCTGCAGAACACCTTTTTTCTGCACTTCAGGAAGATCCGCTTTCAAAATAGAGGTCGAGTACATGTAATCATGGATAATATAAGGCCTTCGGCCACCTTCACGCATGAACTCAAAACTTCCCATATACAAAAAGCCAAGGAGAAACAGAATCCAGGCCATTGAACGACGTACTGCCTGGGGACGCAGCACAGCACTCAGCAGGCCTCCGCCAAAAAGGAGCGGTGATATAAAGACAAAACAGGTTAGAAAAGGTTTCATCTCTGGTGATGCGGAAAAGATCATTTCCTGCTGGGCCGGTGGCAATGCGGCTTTATACCACAGAGCAGATCCCAGAAGCAGTACAAGGGGGGCCATGAGCCAGAGCCCGCAGTAACGAACCATCTTGTGACGCATGGCTTCATCTTTAATGTTCACACTTGTGAGAAATCCAAAAAGCCCTGCAATCATCAAGGCAAGGAAGGTTCGGAAAAAGAGGGCCGGCCAGAAGGTAGGATTAAAAAACCCTGACCAGAAGTTGTTGTTATTCAACCACTCTCCCGGAGTGAGCATGTAATCAATGACTCCGTTGATAACAAAGAGAGAGAGCCAGGCACAGCCAAAATAGATCCAGCCAAGAATCAGATGATTTCTGGAACTGATCTTATTAAAAGTATAGTAGTAGAGAAGCAGGGCAACAATTTCACCCAGGAAAAAGACCCATTCAATGGCCCAGGCAAAGACAAAGGTATGGATGAGAGATGACGTTCCTGAAGGACTGAGGAGTGCTATGGTAAACCAGATTGCCACTCCTGTAAGTCCTCCAAAAACCATGGTCAGCAGGAGAAAAAAACGGGCATGTTTTCTGGTGTATTCCAGGATCGCAGGAGAGTTTTCACGCAAGCCCTTCATCTCTGTGATAACCAGGAACAGCCCGCCACCCACTGCAAAGTGGGAGACATAGACATGGACTACGGCAATAAGGGCAATGAGTGTTCCCCCACCAAATACATCAAGGAGCCATACGGGATAATTCATGAGCGCACCTCCTTATCGGTGACAACAAGCCGAATCATGTACCAGACAAGCCACAGGCCTGCGGCAAAAACAATGAGAAAGAGAATAAGTGGTGAGTATTGAGGAACAACGACAAGATCAGATGTTTTAAACCAGGGGGCAAGGGCAAGCCTTCTGGCAAATTCACGAACCAGAACCATACAGAAGAGCGAGCCCAAAAGACTATAAACCGCCGGCCGCACCTGATACCGCATCCCGTAAATGAGAGAAAAAATTGCTGCGACGCTACCAAGAACAATAAAAAACAGGAAAAAAATACTGCCCTCTCCAGTCAGCAAACGAACAGACTCAGGCAGGCTGCCCCAATACAGGGTACCAGCGCCAAAATTGAGCATGGTAGCTCCTGCAAACCATTTCATACCAGTCCTGATATTCTCCTCAGCCTCAGTATCTCCTTTACGTTTTTTAAAATCGTAATACAAGGCAATGGTGAGGCCACCGACAGCTATTGCTCCCAGTACGGAATGGAGAAAACGTGGAAACAGACTTGGATCTGAAAGATTCAGAAGCGTTCCCTGCGGATTGTTAAAATATGCCGGCCAGGCCTCAATATTCGTCATTAAAGACAGGTTATTTGTGATGATAAAAGCCACCGCCAGCAGAGTTCCAGCAATAAAGCCGCTGATCACTGTATGAAAATCTACAATTTTCTCATAGTTCATGCTGTAGATATACGTTCCATAATAAGAAAAAATCAAAATTGCGAATATGGATAACCAGTAGACCGCCATAAGAACGGAGCTGGCATACATGAAGTGGCCATAAATGACCTGAAGAAAGAGGAGCGGGGCCACACCAAAGTTGATGGTAAAGGCCACAGTGAAAGGAAGCTTTCCTGCAATGGCCTTATTAACACCAGTGCTCTTCCCGGCGACATGCCGAAAAAATGTAATGAGGGAACACCCGAGAAGCATGTTCATCACCACCAGATGTAAAAAAAAGGTGACGGTGAGAAGGACCTGAAACCATCCCCAGGGAACCTGGAGCACATCAGGTGTCGGGATAAGCTGAGCAGCATTCATAAATAGTTACCTCCTGTCTGTTCTGTCTGGAAATGAACTGCCGGAAACTCAAAGGATGAGCCTTCTGACACACACAACATAAGCATTTAACCATAGGAGATCACCACGATAAAGGCAAAAAGAAAATACAGATAAAGAAGAATAGTTGATAATTGGTGGAGTAGCGTGTGGGGATCATATGCTGTATCTGATTTACAAAAGTGATGATTTTATAAAAACGCTATCTACATTTTGACTTTTTGTGATACCATCAAAAAGATAGGTATTGATCATCCAACACATGAAACAACAAGAATCCTTATTAAACAATTTTATCAATTTAAAAAAGAGGTGCTGTTATGGAACAACTTGTCAATCTTGTTCTAAAAAAACCGGATTGGCGGCTGAAGAAGGGGAAAGATTCTACTATAAATGGAATCAATGATGCTCCAAAGGAATGCGAGGAGAATGTGACTCCTGTTTGCAGCATCAGATAATCAACAACATACCATATGGAGATTTTACCATGCCAATTCGTAATCTTTTTATCCTTATAACCATGATGCTTACTGTAACATTTCTGGTGTCTCCGGAGCCGGTTACTGCAAAGACATCCACCAGTGATTCCAACGTAAGCAGCAAGGCAAGTGACGTAAAAAATGAAAAGGTAAACATCAACACTGCCAGTGCCGAAGAACTGACTGCCATTGTGGGCGTTGGCCCCAAAACAGCAGACAGTATCGTGGCCTACCGCAAACAGAAGGGTAAATTCAAAAATGCCAATGACCTGCTCAACATCAAAGGTATTGGCGAAAAAACTCTACTAAAGATGACACCACAACTGGCGTTCTAGGAGCCTGTCAGAGAATGCCCTTTCTCCCCAACTCTTCGTTATTTGCAAAATTTCATCCTCGGAATATCAACTATATGCCTGTGGTAAAATTTTGCAAATGCCTCGATTTGAGAAAAAATTGCTATTCTCGGACAGCCTCCTAGCGGGTTTTCCTAAAAAAAGCTGTCTCCACCATTCCTATGAAAACAGTCTCATGGGAATGGTGAGAAAGTTAAAAAGTTGAATATACCACCAAGGTACCTTCCCCCCAACACTCTCCCTGAAGTAAACCTTTGGGTCACTCCCGGAAAAACTCTTGTTCCTTTTCCCCATATCCTTTATTCTATTACTTCCAGGTAATAATCTACCCGATAAAATCGAAAAAAGTCGGT
>JAYEOK010000288.1:0-8113 GCA_034722915.1 Thermodesulfobacteriota bacterium
AAATAACTTGAACAAATTAATGTATTTTTTTCCGTCTTCTGTGTTGCTCGTTGCTCACGTAACCCGTTATGCTCCCGCCTCGCGCCTTGAATACGAAAAAAACTCCTATTAATTTTTGTTCAAGTTCTTTATCTCCCGTTCCTAAACTGAAATTTTGAGACAATGAGAAGAACCTGAACGCTAAACGATTAAGGGAGAAAAGTTATGGGAAAAAAGGCATTATGTGTTGGTATCAACGACTTTAAGAATTATCCAGGTGCTGCACTGCGGGGATGTGTCAATGATGTGCAGGATATGTCATCACTGCTCCAGGATCTCCTTGGATTTGCAAGTGAGGACATCACGACTCTAACCGATGCGGATGCCACAAAGGAAAACATCCTGCACAATCTGAAAACCATGGTGGATGAGGCCAAAGCGGGAAAACACAGCTATCTTGTCTTCAGTTTTTCCAGTCATGGCACCCAGGTTCCAGACCTGAGTGGCGATGAAGATGATGCTGCCGATGAAGCATTCTGCCCCCATGACCTGGATCAGGCCGGTGATGCATGGGATCCGAATTTTATTATTACCGACGATGAACTGCATGACCTGTTCGTCACCCTGCCCGAGAACGTGTTGCTGGAGGTGTACCTCGACACCTGTCACAGCGGTAGCGGCGTCAAGGCAATCGATTTTCTCCTGACCCGTAAACCACGGTATATGCCGCCTCCATCACTTCAGGCATTCAAGCAGATTGACGGCCGGGGTTCACGCGGACTCGCAAGAAAATTCATGCTGCAGCAACCGACTGTCCATCATATCCTGTGGGCGGGATGCCGTGCCGATCAGACCAGCGCCGATGCCTCGATTGAGGGTAGCTGGCATGGAGCGTTTACCTATTACTTCTGCAAGCAAATGCGTGCGTGCAAGAATCAACTGTCTCGTAAAGAAGTCATGAGCAAGGTGCGGGAAGATCTGGATGAAGGTAATTACACCCAGATACCACAGCTGGAATGTGAGGCGACCAAAAGAAACGAATCAATCGGCTAGGCTCCCAGTCAGTCTTTAATGGCTGGAAGTAAGCAATAATGTAGAGTCCGATTCGCAAGCCTGGTTCACACCATTTTTCAAAAGTTCGGTATTCTGTAAATGCGCACCCTCAACCACAGAGGTATAAAAAGATATGGATATCTATCAAAAAATCTGGGACGCTGACCAGTCCGAATCAGGTATCGTGCCGATGCTCGATACCGAGGCCGGAGACTCGGCCACTGGCTATGTGAAGGTGAACAGTAATCTGGATAGTCAGGACAAGTCCCTTCGAGCACTGCCGGAAGTAATAATACCGGAATCCAAACGTCGTACCTATGATTTATGCCGGGAGCTTTTTGATAATTTTGCATTACCCGAGCGCGATGAAGAGAATGACACACCTGAGGAACGTGAGGAGGTTCATGATCTCGTTCATGCTATGGTTGATACGGCACCGATGCAGGTAGCCCGTGAATATGTGGCGCAGGCTACGGGTTCGAGTATCACTCGGGAGCGCTGGTATAACACGCTTATGGAAATGTGGTTTCGCAGGTTTTCACAGGGAGGCGATCCTCATTTGAGTGGATTCGAGCATGTTGTGGTTGGCGAACAGGAAGGAGCCAAGGCCAAGGGTTATCACTTTTGGTACAAGTATTACCTTGATGACGGTTTTGCCCGCATGGTGGATGATGCTCAGGAGCATTTTCCAGGATTAGTGGATGACAGAATTGTGTATTTAGGTACAAAGCAAAAGGATGCTCAGTCTCAATTTCCTGAATCCATTACAATATCTTATCGCTGGGATGCACCGGATTACGACCGGGAATCGTTAAGACCACTCACAAAGCCCATCGGAGGATTCTTTGTCGGCTGTAGTGTGGAAGGCTTACTGGCTATAGGTTCCGTACGGGCGCACCTCGGTGCCAGTGCACCGAAGCAGTGTATTATTAATGGTGCAAAGTATAATCTCAAAATATTTCGCAGTGATAACAAACGACATGTACGCACCTTTTATCCTGCATTCACAGGAGCGGCTGAATCAAATATTGGGGGTAACGGTAACGGTACAGATCCTCTCGTCACGGCCGGAATGATCCGGATAGTTGCAGCCTTAGTCAACCCGAAAGGCCATGATCCAGGGCATGAAACGGTCACGCTCCTGAATACCGGCGATACGGCTGCAACACTCGCCGACTGGCGTTTGGAGGATCATAAAGGAAGATTTCAGCCACTAAATGGACTGACGATCGGTGCAGGCGATTGCGCACGGATTCCTCTTGATCCACAGGGTACTCAGCTGACCAATAAGGGCGGTTGCATACGCATTGTCAATGCAACTGGTCAAACGATCCACACCGTCACCTATTCAAAAGGGAAAACCAGGACCGATGGCCAGACCATTCTATTTTAAATAGTCAAATAACACGACTTTTCAACACAATAAGGACATAATGGATTCCGACAACACGACTGATAAAGAGCTGCTGAAAGCTCTATCTCAACTGAAAGATGCCAGCACCCGCATTTACTATGACGCGGACAAGGATCAGGCGGATCAACAATCCTATTACTCTGAGTTTTTGGAAAAACAGGCAAACAGATCCCTGTCATTCGAAATACTGACAACGGATAAGAAAAAAATCAAAGTAACAATTGAAGAAGAGGCAATGGTGTCATCCGTTGCAGGAGTATCGTTTAGCACATTAAGTAAACTCGTTCGCAGAACCCATGAAAAACACCTTCAATACAAGCCAAGTCGTTATGTATACCCCTGGGTTGATCTTCATCCCGATGGTAAGATTCACTCCATTTATTCCGGTCAAATATTCGATGCTGAAGAATTTATCCGTGAAGATTTCAACATCAGCCGTGAACGGGCAACTCGCTTTCGGGAATTAATGACCACCGACAGGGCAATCAGCAGTGAAAGGATGGAAGCGGAATTTGATTCTTTTGAAGCAGCCTTGCCGTACAACTGCGAGCATATTGTTCCGCAATCCTGGTTTAACAAACGACAGCCGATGCGGGGCGATCTGCATCATCTTTTTGGTTGTGAAAGCCGCTGCAACAGTTTCAGAAGTAATATTCCCTATTTTGATTTTGTTGATTATGAGAGAGCAATTCGGGACAGTTGCGGCAAGCGGGAGGAAAACAAATTTGAGCCTGAATCCGGAAAAGGCACTGCAGCACGAGCAGTACTCTACTTTTTGCTACGTTATCCCGGAGAAATAAACAGTACGTCTCGAGAATTTGAGGCGGAACGATTACCGGTTTTACTTAAATGGCATGAGGAGTATACGGTAGATGAGTATGAACAGCACCGAAATATGGCTGTGTATGAGATGCAGGGAAACAGAAATCCATTTATCGACTTCCCGGAATGGGCTCAACTCATAGAGTTTACAGAAGGGCTGGGTGAATGACCGTGCAGCCGAATTATCCGGTACGGTTGATGTCGTATTTCTTCATACGATAGCGCAGGGTATTGCGGCTGATGCCAAGTTTCCTCGCTGATTCGGACTGATTCCAGCCGTACTGCTCCAGTGCGGTAATGATAAGCTGTTTCTCATGAGTCGGCAGATCAAACACATTCATGCCCGTTTTTTTCTTCACTGTAACTTGGCCCCGCACCTTTTCCGGCAACATCTCTGCTGTTATGGTACCGTTTTTACAGGTCAAGACTATTCGTTCCAGCACATTACGAAGCTCGCGAACATTCCCGGGCCACGGATAGCTATGCAGTAAATTCCAAGCCTCTTCGTTGATTTCCAGAAATTCCTTCCCCTGCTCACGACAGAACCGGTGAAGAAAATACTCGACAAGCTCAAGCAGATCTTTTCCACGCTCTCTCAGTGGAGGCAGAGGGAAGTGAAAAGTATTCAGCCGGTAATACAGATCACTACGAAACATTCCAGTTTGCACCATCTCATCCAGGTTATGATTTGTGGCGGCAATAATCTTTACGTCCACAGTTTGTGGTTTAGCGGCCCCCACCGGCGTAACGGATTTTTCCTCCACTGCATGCAGAATTTTGGGTTGCAGCTCAAGGGGAAGGTCACCGATTTCATCAAGGAACAAAGTACCTCCGTCAGCAAGGACAAAAGCACCCTTACGATTATTGATCGCACCGGTGAACGCACCGCGGAGGTGACCGAACAATTCACTTTCCAACAGGTCTCGGGGAATGGCCGCACAGTTGACACGAATAAAAGGGCTGTCTGCTTGTTCTGAACGGGCATGAATCGCCTTGGCAACCAGCTCTTTCCCTGTTCCAGATTCACCGGTAATTAACACGGACATTTTTGTACAGCCAATCATGGCAATATCATCGTACACCTTTTTCATAACAGGCGATGAACCAATCATCTGACCCGGCTGCACTTCACAAATCTGCAACACCCCTTTTTGATTATCAGAGTCTCTTATGGCCCTGGCCACGACCTCGATCAGCTGTTCATTATCAACCGGTTTGGTCAGATAATCATAGGCACCCTGCTTCATGGCAGTCACGGCACTCTGCACTGTGCCATACGCTGTCAGTATGATCAGCGGCACATGCTGGAACTGCTGATTTCGAAAATCAAGAACCTCAAGACCATCCGCCCTGGGCATTTTCAAATCCGTCAACACCACATCTGGCTGCATGATCTGCCATTGCACCATACCCTCCATGCCGTCACCTGCCGTCTTAACCACATAGCCTTGCTCGGCCAGCACCAATTCAAACAGGCGGCGCATTCGCTCCTCATCTTCAATGATCAGTATCCGTCTCTCCATATTTTTATTCCAGTTCTGTTGATACAGGTGCCGAATTCGTTCGTTTGTCCTCTCCAATGGATACCAACGGCCGCAACGGTAAGTGGATAATAACAGACGCTCCACCCGCTTTTTCATTAATCAAGATAATACTGCCATTATGCGCACGAACTATTTGTCGGCAAACAGGCAAACCCAGGCCAACACCCTTTTTTTTGGTGGTAAAAAACTTCTTAAAAACCAGCTTAAGATCATCTTCGGCAAGGCCTGGTCCGGTGTCGGTTAACTGAATTTCAATACGTTCATTCTCAAGTTCACGCACGGAAATAATGATCCGACCGCCGTCAGGCATAACCTCTTCACTGTTGGCAACACAGTTGAGCAGCACCTGCCTGAGCTGCCTGAAGTCGGCATACAAAACCGGCAGATATTCAGGAAAGGCAAGGTCAATCTCCACCTCTTTATTATGGTCATCACAATGTCTCCACATGGAGACAAAACTGATCATTTCCTTTTTAAGATCCACTTTACGGAAACGAGGCGGTTTATGGCGTGCCAGGCCAAGTAAATTGTTAATGACCAGATTCAGGCTGTCCACCTCATCAACAATATAATGCAGCAACTCCTGCTGCATCTCCGGTTTACGATCACCAGCCACCAGAAACTGAGCAGAACTGCGGATAATGCCCAGAGGATTTTTCAGCTCATGGGCGAGTATAGCGGTCATCTCACCCAGGGCTGCCATTTTTTCTGCCTGCAGCAGTTTAGTATTGATCAGCTGTAGTTGATCCTTGCTTTCGGAAAGAGTTTCATAGTTCAGTGCATTTTCAACTGCTATGGTAACCTGGTTGGCCAGGATGCTGAATATCTGTATATGGCGTTTACTATACAAACGACCGTCCTTTCTAGGCCCAAGCAACAACATACCACCAAACTGAGAAATCCCTTTCAACCCATAAACCAGAGAAAAACCGGCTGCCTCTATTTCCACCAGCTCACTTGATAACTCCCTGTCATCGTCAACCGGTTTACAGAAAAAAAAATGCTGCCTTTCACACAGTAATGTAACAAGTCGGCTCTCCGACCAGAGATGAGAGCCAAATCGTAAGTTCTCTGGATACAAGCGACTTCGTTTCTCCTCCATAATCATCAACCCAACACGGGTTATCTGCAGACATTCAGGTAACTCGGTAACAAGAACGTTGACCAGATCAGGTAGATATAAAGATGAGGTGATTCGCTGACTAAGGCTACAGAGTAATGACCGATAATCCAAACGGTTAGGAAAAAATATTTTATTCACTGTGCGCTGTATCAATTTGCGTAAAGGACAAAAAATGAACACAACTGCCAACAGAAAGAATAAATAATAACCTGATGAAAGGGCCAGGTTATTCATGGAAAATCGATTGAGAATTACAAGCAGAAACAAAATCGGGATAAGCAACACTGTGTATGTAAAACTTTGGCCCAGCAAACGGTCTATTTCAACACTCTGGAACAGAACTGCCGCAAAAAAAACTGCGAATGATACAGCAAAACTAATCCCGATAACTGGCCCAAAAGAAAAGAGCAGGTGATCCAGAATAAAGAAAGGAAGCAGATAAAGAAAAAAGCAGGAGAGTAGGCCAAACCAGACGCTCACGAAAAAAAACTTGACCAGATTTTCACTTCGGAGTGATGAGAATCGTGACATATCGATGTTGGTGCTTCCTTAAACAATTATGCTGAGAGTTTCAGTAGTCGTATTCACATCCACTCCTGTGAACACAAAATCATGTAACCGGCAAAATGCTTCAAACTTCCAACCCTTTTAAATACTTACTACTTTCCATAGATATGTCAAGAGAACTGCCAACTTCCTCTTTATCGGAGCAAGGTACTTATACCGGCTTACTTACTATTCACCAGTGTCCGCCCCCAGTGTCAGCCCGCATTTACCATTAAAATAGTGCAAAAAGACCACAATTTTATTACAACCTGTTGATATTATAGCTGTAAGAAGAAACAGAGCGAACAAAAAACACTTTACAATCACATCATGCATATAGCGTTATCCCGTCATTCCCGCCTTCGCATAAATGACGGAACAGGGGACTTTTTACAAAACCATATCAACTGAATAAAAGGAAACAACTATGAAGCAATTTGTATGGCAGACTCCTGCCACAGCACTATTGACCGTTGGGATCATGGGAATGACTCTTTTAACATGGGGTACAGCTTCAGTGTCTTCTACAGAAATATCATTGCCCACTGCTCCGGCAAACCCTAAAATCAACACTAGTCAAAAACACTTTAAAGGGGCAAGTTACGCAGGGTCGGAATCGTGTAAAAACTGTCATCAAAAGGCCTATGCCAGCTGGCAGAATTCATGGCACAGCAAGGCGAATCGATTGGCCACCCCTGACATTATTGTCGGCAATTTTGATAACGTTGAACTGAAATTCAACGACCCCAAAAAACTCATGGATGAGAAAGGGAAAGCTGTAAAAGAAAAAATCACTGTCACCATGCGTCTGCACCGGGAGAATGACAAATTCCTCTTCACCATAGTGGATAACGAAAATCCGGCAAACAACCAGACACATGAAGTCGCATTTGTACGTGGCGGAAACTGGGAGCAGCACTACTATGCCAAAGTCGGTGACAATCTCTTTCCGACACCCATGCGTTGGGTGGTCGCAGATAAGGCCTGGCGCACCAAAGGGTACAATCCCGGGTATTGGTGGATTTTTAAAGATGGCCGGGCAATCCCCCGTACGCCTGAGGACTTTCTCAATATCAATTACCGATCTGTTGAAGTGAAATGTGCCGGATGCCACCAGGTCGGATACAAACCTGCTTATGATGAAAGCACAGGACTGTGGAACGGCACACGAGTCGAGTACGGTGTTGGTTGTGAGCATTGTCATGGTCCGGGCAGTCTTCATACTCAAGAGGCAGAAAAAGCTGCAGAAAACGGCACCACACTCAACAACACAACAATCGTCAACCCGGCAACCGACTTGAGTTCCTTACAGCAGATTCAATTGTGCGGTACCTGTCATATACGGGGAAACAATAGTGCTTCGATGAAAAAATCCGGCAAGACAAAGAGCTTTGCGTACCAGCTTGGCCTTCTTCCCGGTGACCAGGATCTACATGATCGTTTTGTGCCCTGGAACTATTTCGGTGAGGGTAAAGTGAAAAGCTTCTGGCCCAACAATCAAAATCGAAAAAGTCGACAGCAATATCTGGATTTTGTCCAGAGCAAACATTTTACCGAGGGAATAACCTGTAACACCTGTCACTCCACCCATAGTGTAAAAGACGACCGGGATCTCAGGATATCAAAAGAGAA
>JAYEOK010000289.1:0-1802 GCA_034722915.1 Thermodesulfobacteriota bacterium
TTTATCTAAAAAGAAAAAGATCCTTGAAGTGTTATCACTGATAGAAAAAGCGGAGTTGGGTCATATTCATTACTACAGGTGGTCAGCAAAAAAAGAGCAGTATCAATGTTTTTGCGCCAATGGTAAAGTGAAACGGTTCAAATTGCGCTAACCTCCGTAGCTGTAACTGCTTGCAGACTGACGGAAATTTTCGCGATCAGTCTGGTACAGCGTATGCAGTTATACGTAAGCCATCCTGATCGCGGAAATATCCGGTGCCCTGTGAGCAGTTACGAAAAAAGAACCACCTCAGGCCACCACGACACAGCCAACCGGTGTAACCAAACAGCCGACAACACACACCGGATTCTTAAAAAATTACTTCTTCTTTCCCTTCTTCCCTTTTTTAGCCTTTTTGTCCTTCTTTCCCTTCTTGGCTTTTTTCAGGTCTTTCTTTTTAGCTTTTTTTGCAGCCTCTTTTTTCTTTCCTTTTTTCTTCTTAGCCATACGATCCTCCAAAAGATGCTGTGCCAGGCCCTTTGCCCACACACGATAGATTATATAACCAGTAGCTATATAATATGACCTTACATTATAATATCAGGCACCCCCTGTCAAGAAGAAATCATATACAATTACCATTTTATATGGTAATTGTTCATAGAATGTGTAAAATAACACATTGTGGTATTTCTGCCAAGACAAAATGAGAAAACATATATATGACCTTTATAGAATTCAAGAAAATGTTGCTGGATGCAGAGATCACCCTTCCAAAATTTTGCAAACTTATCAAGGTAAGTGACAAAAACATCCAGTCATACAAAAAAAAGGGACATGTCCCCAATACCATTGCCACAATAGCTGCATGTTTCGTCAAACTGCATCAAGAGCAAATAGATTATCGCTCATTAATTGGGCAGCTTGAGCTGAAAAAGAAGACCAAAAGCGGTGGTTTTAAAAAGAAGGCCTTAAAAAAGGGGACAACTGCAAACAATTCGGAAACGCATTGATCTCGCTACAAAAAAAGTGGCATCACAGTTGAACTGCTTTGCCTAACCCACATTTCTCATGAACATTTTGTTCAACATATATAACAATATTGATTTACAGCAAAATTAGACATCTGTTAACACTTCATTGTTTAACAAAATGTTCACCAAAGGTCAGCCCAGGCGACGCCATCTTCTTCAGTATTTCGGAGTCTACGCTTACCTGCCAGTGAACATAGGTAACTATAGTCCACTGGCAAAAACTTTGAACCTGACGCCGCCTGAACTGATGAGAAATGCGGGCTAACCCGGCTAGGAGCTTGTCCGGGACAGGAATTTCGAGAATTCCTTTGCTGATTTATGCAGCCACTCTCATTGAATCTGTTTCACTTCCCTATCCCTTCAGTAAACGGTTTCTCCTCCAAAGGATCAAAGGTATCTGCAGGATTATAATGAAAATTTAATATGTTTTGAATAAATCTGTAATTATTTTCAGGTTAAGTATCTAACACAGGTGATGAACGGTAAGCCGGTATAAGTACCTTCACCAAATTCTTTTCAAAAAAACACGAAAAGAATTTATAAGGTACTAAAATTCAGGAATTCATGTATGTGCTGCCAGGCTGTATTTAATGAAACATCAGTCTGCTGAACAGATTCACTCAAGTGTAATTGGAGGTAATGCGATGTTTACTGTTGATGACGCACTGGCGGAGTCTTACCCGGCAATTCAGAGCAATCCATTCCTCGGGGCCACTGTTCCACCGATCTTGCGTAAAATGATGCGCGAGTCTGATTTTTTAAGCTTTGGAGAACGGTATTCCCATCTCC
>JAYEOK010000290.1:0-26559 GCA_034722915.1 Thermodesulfobacteriota bacterium
AATAGGAGTTTTTTTCGTATTCAAGGCGCGAGGCGGGAGCATAACGGGTTACGTGAGCAACGAGCAACACAGAAGACGGAAAAAAATACATTAATTTGTTCAAGTTATTTATTGTACGTTCCTTAGCAAGTTGGATATACCAACAAGGCACTTACACCCCACAAGGGGGTACTGAAAAGAGTGCCGGCCTCACTTACCGTTTACCGGTGTTAGCACCCCCTTGTGGGGTGTAAGGACTCGGTGATAAAGAACCTGGACTTTCCAATTCGCAACTGCACCACATCTTCAGTCGATTTGATATTTTCACAATTCTCACGTAGCCAACTACGCTGCGGTTGTGAATAAATAAAATCGACAGAATCTGCGCCACATTTACGACTGGAAAATTACAGGTTATTTGTCAGCGAGTCCTAAGGGCTCGGTAAAAAAGAACCTGGACTTTCCAATTCGCAACTGCACCACATCTTCAGTCGATTTGATATTTTCACAATCCTCACGTAGCCAGCTATACTGCGGTTGTGAATATATAAAATCGACAGAACCTGCAGCACATTTATGACCGGAAAATGCCAAGTTATTTTTTACCGAACCCTAAGCTTCCGATGTCCTTCAGGGACACCCCCATTTCTAAAAGTTTCCCTTGGACATATTGCCCGTAGCCCTTTCCGATATTGGCGTAGATATTATACACGATATGTACGCCTGCTTCTTCAAGTTCTCTGGCTTCATCTTCATGACGAGCCGTAGCAGTAATGTAACCGGTAAATCCACTTTGTTGCAGCTGCTCAACCGATGTGAGATTAGCCGCATGATTAGACATGCAGAGGGATATAAGAGAAATCTGGTCGGGGTCAATTTTTTCCCAGAAATCAATATCCGCTGCATCCCCGAGGTATACCTTCATTCCTTTTTTGTTAAGGCGATCAACAGTCAGTTTGTTGTTGTCAACACCGGCCACCCTGTCAGGGAAATATTGGGACGCTCCCAGGTAGGCACCTGATCCGACACGACCCATACCAAAAAATAAAACATCTGCCTCAATATTCAGGGGAGTATCGGCCGGGTGCTGGTTAGTGGTTTCAAAACGTTTAAGGAACTTTTTAAACCGGCTATACAGGCTGTAAGAGGAGTTGTTTAACGGTGCCCCGACAATAAAAGAAAGAGTCAGTGCCAGGGCCGTAAGAACAAGCCATTGGGGTTCAAGCCATCCATTTTTCACTCCGACTGCGGCCACGATTAAACCGAACTCACTGTAGTTAGCCAGAGGTAAGCCGATAAAGAGGGCTGTACGGGCACGGTAATTATATTTACTCATCAGATAAAAAAACAGGCCGCCTTTAAGAGGAATGAACAGGCCAAGCAGCAAACTCACTATAATTAATTCTTTGCTGGGCAGTCCGGAGAGGCCGATACTGAGAAAGAAAGCGACCAGGAAAAGATTCTTGAAGCCAAGCAATGTTTTACTCAGTTCTTTGGCCTTGGGATGAGTGCCAAGAAGTACACCAATAGCAAGAGCGCCAAGATCTGGTTTCAGACCTGCGAGCTCAAAGGAGGCTGATCCGACTACCATAGTCATAAAAAGTCCGGCAAGGGTAAAGAGCTCTCCGTGGCCAGAGTGATCAAGCAGTTTGAAAAAAAGTGGACGCAGAAAATAAAGCAGGGGCAGGGCAAGAGCCCATATCGAAGGAACTTTGCCTGCTGACACGGTTAAAAAAAGTACAGCAATAATATCCTGCATGACGAGAATGCCAACTGCGGTAATACCGTGCAGAGAAGCAAGCTCACCACGTTCTTCAAGAATTTTAATGACAAAAACGGTACTGGAAAAAGACAGGGCAAAACCAAACAGCAGAGCCGCAGGCAGGTTAATGGAGGTAAGAAGAGGTGTCAGGCTTAGCAAAAATATGAAGATGGCAAGCACCAGGGTACTTGCTGCCATGTGTATGGTGGTTCCCAGCCAGATTTCTTTGCGGAGCATACTTTTGACGTCAAGCTTAAGGCCGATGGTAAAGAGTAGCAGGGTAACACCGAGGTCGGCCAACTCCTGGAGCGCTTCGCCACCCTGACGGATGCCGAAAGCGTTAAGGAGAAAACCGGCGGCCAGAAAACCAATTAATGGTGGCAGTTTAATGAGCCGGGCAAGAAAGCCGCAGAGGAAGGCAAAGCTGAGCCAGCACGAATCGATAAGCCAGAGAGGTGTTTCCATTTTTTATAGTGTTCTAGAAGGGATCAAATCTTTTAATGTTGATGGCGTCGTAAAAAGGTCAAATTTGAGATGGCTAAGGAAAAAGCTTCATATGCGAGGCGCGCAAAATTTTTATTATTTCGGCGTACTACGGTACGTCGTAATGATAGAAATTTTGTAGCAACGAAGCAGATGAAGAGTTTTTCCTTAGCCATCAATGTTACAGGATTATTCAGTCAGACAAATAAAGTTTTTAAAGAGTCCAGATCTTCATCAACTTCCATCACCAGGATCTGGGCCAAGGCGTTAAGGGTGACTATGGCATTTTTATCTGCATCCATTTCAGATGTCATGTTGATTCGTTTTAAGATGCCCTCATTAACCTGCTGAACTTCACTGTAATGATCCTGGATCCGGTGCATGAAGAAATCGCAATTTTCTCCATCCTGGTGAGAAAAGTACTGGCGCAGGAGATATGCGGATACGGAACGATACATGGACTCTTCAACAGTTGCAAAAGGAAGATGAAAGCAGGCCATGGGCTTCAGGATAGACATGGATGGGCAGCCACTGGTAGCCATGATGATTCCCATAATTGAAGCCAGTCCTTCCTGAACAGTGGTCTCTTTGCTGCAGGTTCTTGCCGTTGAGATGCATGAGACAAGGCATGCTTTGTGAGAGGCCGTATCTTTAAAGGCGAAAACCAGGTCAGCAATGTTTGCAGAAATCGGACAGTAATCATATTGGGAAATATCGAGTTGACAGCACTCACAGCGGGCAACACCAAGCAGTGCCCAATCAGGAGGAGTATTACCGGATGATTTGTACTCAAACGTTGTTGGATCCAGATTGATGAGGAAACGTTTTTTGCTGCCATCAGGAAAATCGAAACAATAGTTGAAGGTGGTTTCTGTCATAGTGTGTCAGGTATGTTGTCAAATTTGTATCTGTTGTTCACCGATTCAATAAAACATAACGTAGCATAAATTAAAATTTATACCATTTTTTCTTTGACGAAAAGAGAGAGGCTCTGTTTCTTCCTGCTTCTTTTGCCTCATAGAGTGCCGCGTCAGCCTGGTTGATGAGGTTACTTTTTGAGAAATTGTCATCGGTTACAGGGGACCCTGTGGAAACGCCAAAGCTTGCTGTAATATGATAATCTTCTGTTGCATCTGTATAGATTTTGTCATCCACTGCACTTCGTAGTTTTTCTGCTACGATCAGGGCATCTTCTGGGGAAGTATCAGGAAGGATAACGGTAAATTCTTCCCCGCCATATCTTGCCAGGGTGTCATATTGACGTATTTCCTGCTTCAGGGTGGCACTGAATTCTTTAAGGATAAAATCTCCAACCTGATGGCCATAGGTGTCATTAAATTTTTTGAAAAAATCGATATCAATTAACAGCAGTGAGATTTCTGTTTCATTTCGCGATGCC
Source organism: Thermodesulfobacteriota bacterium (assembly GCA_034722915.1). GTDB lineage: Bacteria > Desulfobacterota > Desulfobulbia > Desulfobulbales > Desulfocapsaceae > Desulfocapsa. The sequence continues at coordinate 3,624 of JAYEOK010000290.1, forward strand.
CGGCTTATTTCATTGTCAAGACTGTTTTGAAAATAGCGATGATTGTATATTCCAGTCAGGCCATCAATGTGTGCAAGATTGTTAAGGATTTTGTTTTTTTCTTCAAGCTCGCCGGTCAAGTCTTCAAGTTTTATTTTGGCTTTGATGAGTTCCTGGTTCATCTGGTCAAAGTCAAGATTCATCAGACCCAGACGGATATTTGCTTCCTGGAGAATTTCTTGAATTGATTTTGTTTTTTTGATGCGGAGGCCAAAATATTTACCTGCCTCATCCACCTGGGTATGAACCTCGCTCAGGATATGCTCGACATCATCATTGCTTAATCCCAGGAGATTTTTTGCATTTTTACGAAAACGTTTGTGAAATTCTTCAGGTTTGTCTGAGTAGAGAATGGAAATGAGAATATCGGAAAGATATGATGCCTTGCAGGTGACTGCGATTTTTTCATTATCCCCCGTATACTCCAACGGATTATGGTGGTAACGGATTGGAAGAAGCAGCACTTCGGGAAAGCCCCAGGTTTTTGCAGCCTCATAGCCGATAATGGGGTGCGATGTGCCGAATGTGTTTTCCTCTGCATTCAGAGCATCATACTGTCCTTCAGCAATATGGACCAGTATCTCCTCATATTCTTCCGGGAAGGTTCTGGCCAGAATTAATTCTCCGAGGTTCTGTAACAGACCACAGATAAAGATTTCTTCAGTATCTGCTCCCTTGACTCTTTCAAGTATAAGCTTTGAGGCAACAGCCCCGGCAAGGGAGTTTTTCCAGAATTTTTCAAAATCAAAATGAACTTTTTTCTTTCCCCCCTTCATAGTGAGGAATGAAAATGAGAGAACCAGACTCCTTACTGCATTGATTCCAAGGATGGATACTGCCTGATTTATGGAACTGATCTGCTGGGCAAAGCTGTAAAAAGAAGAGTTGGCGACTTTGAGGATTTTTGCGGACAATGCTGTGTCTTTTGAGATCAGGCTGGCAATATCTGAAAGAGTGGTGTCTTCTCTTGCCGTGAGAGTTATGATCTCGGAGGCAACAGTGGGAAGGGTGGGAAGTTCATCTGAACTGAGTACTGCGGCAAGAGTTTCTTCCTGATTCATAACCAAGCACCATATTATTTTTGATGGCATCGTATTTATGCCCTTTTTTCGGGTGAAAATTCTTCATCTGCTTCGTTGCTGCATTTTTTATTTAATTACAACGTACCCTAGTACGCCGTAATTAAATAAAAAATGTGCGCCTCGCATATGAAGCTTTTTACTTAGCCATTTCACGTTTGACCTTTTTACGAACGTGTCATTTTTGGATTGTATGAAAAGAGAATTGGTCTACTGGTTAAAAGTATATCTTTAAATGATTGTGAATATCAAGAAAAGCAGAAAAAAGTTAAACCGGATCGCCATTTTCAGGATAAGTGCAGAGCTGTCCACAGTAGTTATAGAACGAGAGTTCTTTTCCCCTTGAGACAATGTAATCAGGGGTCAGTGGGATTTTTCCTTTCCCGCCAGGTGCATCGAGTGCAAAGGTGGGAATTGCCATTCCTGAAACAGTACCGATCAGCTGGCGCATGATTTTGATTCCGCAACTGGTGTGAGTGCGAAAATGATTGGTTCCTTTAGTCAGGTCTCCCTGGAAAAGATAATATGGTTTTACCCTCATGCGGAGCAGGCCTGAAAAGAGTGTTTTTAATGTTTTCGTATTATCATTCACTCCTTTTAGAAGAACAGTCTGGCAGCCAAGTGGAATTCCGGCGTTTGCCAGAAGGGAACATGCCTCAGTTGCTTCAGGCGTGAGTTCTTTCGGGTGGTTGAAATGAGTGTTGATATAAAGCGGGTGATGTTTTTTGAGTATCTGGGCAAGCTCTTCAGTCACTCGCATGGGCAGAGTGCAGGGTATTCGTGTGCCAATTCTAATCACTTCAATACTTGGGATGGAACGAAGCCGGGTAAGCAGAGAATCCAGTTTTTTATCTGAGAGTAGAAGTGGGTCGCCTCCTGACAGGAGTACTTCCCGAATGTGTTGATTTTGACGGATGTAATTGAGACCCTGCTCAATGCTCTCTTCAGTGATCTGCATCATCGGTGTTCCCACCTTTCGTTTTCTGGTGCAGAACCTGCAATACATGGCGCATTCATTTGCAATAAGAAACAGAACCCGATCAGGATATTTATGAACCAGATTGGGAACAGGGCTGAGTCTTTCTTCAGCCAGAGGGTCGGGTATGCATATGGAATCATTCACCTCCATGGGGTCGGGAACTGCCTGCTTCCAGATAGGGTCGTTGACCGATTTGATGAGGCTCAGATAATATGAGTTTATTCGCATTGGAAAGCTTGCGCAAGCAGGTTCCAATGCGCTACAATCAAAATCAAAATGGCGTGCAAGTGTAGCAGGATTGCTCACAGAATTTTGCAGAATTTCTTTCCAGTGTGTCATGGGGGCATATTATGGAGGATTGCCGGCCAAAAGTCAATTTTCCAATGTAATTTGCATTGGGTGAGGTTCAAGGGATGTCTGAGAATCAATATGGTTTCAAGTACGATGAATATGGCAATACCAGAGAAATACTGGTTTATGCCAGTGGTACAAGTGTGCACAGTGTCAGTTATGTAAATAAGGGCACAGCCTTTAATCTGGCTGAAAGAAAACGGCTTGGACTTGAAGCTACTTTGCCGCCGGCTGTCAGGAGTATGGAGCATCAGGTAGAAAATTCTCTTATCAAGGTAAATTCCAAAGAAAGTTCCATCGAAAAATTTATCTATTTACGTTCTCTTTTTGATCGGAATGTGGCACTTGCCCATGCAACCATCAAAAGTGATATAGAGAATTTGATGGGGATTATCTATACCCCTACAGTGGGGCTTGCTGTTCAGCAGTATTCATCCATGTTCCGTCAGGCCAACGGACTTCATTTTTATCCCGGTAATATTGATCAGGCCGAGAATGTCCTGCGTCGTTATCTTCATAGAGATATCAGAGTTGCGGTGGTTACTGATAACCAGGGGATTCTTGGCATTGGTGATCAGGGTGCCGGTGGCATTGCCATCTGTCTTGGAAAACTGATGCTCTATACACAAGGGGCTGGAGTTGCTCCCTGGCATTGCCTGCCGATTTCACTTGATGTTGGAACGAATAATGAAGCCCTGCTTGCAGACAATGATTATCTGGGATGGCGCCATCATCGTTTGACCGGGGATGAATACCTTGAGTTTATAGGACGCTTTGCCCATGCGTTCAGGAATGTTTTTCCCAATGCCTTGTGTCAATGGGAGGATTTTTCCAAACAAAACGCTTTTGCTATCCGCGACACGTATCTCCATGATCTGATCTCTTTTAATGATGATATCCAGGGGACAGGAGCCGTTACTCTGGCTGGAATCCTGACTGCCATGCGGATTAAACTTGAAAAACTTGAAGATCAGGTTTTTCTGGTACATGGGGCAGGGGCCGGTGGTGTTGGTGTGGCAGAACAGATCGGTATTGCACTGGTCGAGGCAGGTTTGACTGAAGAAGAGGCAAAGGATAAAATTTTCACCCTTGATTCCAGGGGAGTTGTCAGCACTGATCGCGATATTGAAGAGTACAAACTGAAATTTGCAAAAGACAAAGAGAAATTTCCATGGTTGCAGGATTCTTCGAATCTTTCCCTTCTTGAGGCAGTGAAACAAGCTGGTGTGACAGTGCTCATTGGAACATCAGGGCAGGGCGGATGCTTCACCCGGGAAGTGGTGGAAGCCGTTGCAGCAAATACTGATCGTCCTGTGATCATGCCACTGTCCAACCCCACTTCCATGGCAGAAGCCCTGCCTGAGGATATTTATCGCTGGACCGACGGCAGGGCCCTTGTAGCAACAGGAAGTCCATTTGATCCCGTAACCCATAATGGTGTGACGCATAATATCGGTCAGTGCAACAATGTTTTTGTTTTTCCGGGTGTCGGGCTTGGTGTTTTAGGCTCTGGTGCCAGGGAAGTGCTGCCGGAGTTTTTCACGGCCGCAGCCCACGCTGTTTCTTCCTGTGTGTCCAAGGCGGAAATGGAAGAAGGTTGTCTGGTTCCTGCTGTGAAAACCTTGGCAGATGCAAGTGGCAAAGTGGCACTTGCTGTGGCCATGTCTGCTGTGAAACATGGCGTGAGTCGTCCCTGTGTTTTTTCAACTTTTCAGCATGAATGTGATGAGGCACGTATGAGGGAGCTGCTTCGTAAAATGCGCTGGGAGCCTGGGTATCTTCCCATTGTAGCCATGTAGAAAAAGCGAGATGTCAGGCTGCTGTGTTTCCTGGTGTGGCAGCAGCCTGATGTGTTTTTCTTCCACATCATGTCTGGTTCTTCTCAATTACTTTTCACCGGTTTTCTTTTATCAGGTTAAGGTTTTTTAAGTCCTTGTTCGCTGATTTCTACCTGTTCAGGGAGGAAAATGGGAATGTGTACCAAGGTCTATATCTATTTTTTTGATCAATAAAACAAAAAAAGTTGATAATTGTTAAAAAACATTGATCTGTTACTTGAATAAAATTGAAAAACCTATTAATTTGACTCTTTCATTACCCTTGATAGTCTCGCGGATACAGGGTTTTTTTATTGAAGATTCTTTCAGAGCTGTTCTGATCCATCTCCTGGCTTTTGAGATTGTTGAGAACGGTTCGTCCCACAGCCAACCAGACGGTGTTGCAATATTATTATTGTGAAGAACATCGGACATCAGAAATAATTGAGGAAACATTAATGACGGCAAAGCTTATAAGCGGTATCGAGATAGCAAAGGAAATTCGTGAAGAATTAGCAGCAGAGGTTGCTGAGCTCAAAGAAAAACATAATATCGTCCCCGGGCTTGTAACTATTCTTGTTGGCGAGGATCCTGCGTCGCAATCGTATGTTGCTGCTAAAAACAAGACTGCCCATGCTCTCGGTATTCACTCTGAACAGGTAACCCTTGATCCTGAGACCAGTGAAGCGGATCTGCTGGCTCTGGTTGATAAATATAATAAGGATCCTAAGATTAACGGTATCCTTGTCCAGTTGCCTTTACCCAAGCATATTAACGAGGCCAACATCCTGTATGCCATTGATCCTGATAAAGATGTTGATGGTTTCCATCCTGTCAATGTCGGCAAGATGGTACTGGGCGAGCAGTGCTTCCTGCCTTGTACCCCACATGGAATCCTTGAGATGCTCACCAGGAGCGGTGTCGAGACCAGCGGTGCAGAGGTCGTGATAATCGGAAGGTCTAATATTGTCGGTAAACCCATTGCCAACCTGATGCTTCAAAAACGTGACGCTGGAAATGCCACCATTACACTTTGTCATACCCGAACCAAAGACATGGGTGAGCATTGCAGACGTGCTGACATTATCATTGCAGCTGTTGGTGTACCTAAAATGGTTACCGCAGATATGGTAAAAGAAGGCGCTGCAATTATTGATGTCGGGGTGAATCGAATTGGTAAAGCAAGCAACGGAAAGGCAATTCTTGCCGGTGATGTTGATTTTGATGCTGTGAAAGAAATAGCATCCTGTATCACTCCGGTTCCTGGTGGTGTCGGCCCCATGACCATCACCATGCTGATGAAAAACACAGTGCAGGCAGCCAAAATGGCAGCCGATTTGGTCTAACCACGCAGGGCTTGACTCTTTTCAGTACCCCCTTGAGGGGTGTAAGAACCTTAACCAAATTATTTCAAGCAATAAAAAACAAGAAAATAATTTATAAGGTACTAACCCGGTTCAACCGGAAACAGTTCAGTTCACTGGATAAGTGCCTTAGCAGAATATGTTCAAAAAAAACAAGAAAATATTCTGTAAGGCACTAATATAAGGATTTATTGAGCGTTAAAGGCGGTGTTGTCAATCGCTTATCATTGTTTCGGAGGTTAATTATGAGCAACAGCAAAGGTGGATGTGATTCTTGTAACGATATTACCAATGCTTCAACTATAGATCTGCTTAATCAGGATTTGGCAAAACAGGTACGAACTGCCTATGATCGTATTGAGGATCGAGGCGTCTCAGCCTGTCTGTTTGGGTCAGGCGGCACCTGCTGCCGTATCTGTAATATGGGCCCCTGTCAAATCATTGATGGTGTTGACCAGATGATTGGTATCTGTGGTGCTAATGCAGCTACTGTAGTTGCCAGAAATTTTGCGCGCACTGTTGCCGCTGGAACCGCAGCGCATACAGACCATGCCCGCGAGATGGTCATGGGATTCATCGAGACTGCCAAGGGGAACACGCCCCATGAAATCCAGGATGAAGCCAAACTGCATGAGATGGCTGAGATTTTCGGCATAGAGATTGAGGGTAGAGAGAAGAATGAAATTGCCCTTGAGCTTGGTGAAAAGGCTCTTGCTGAATTTGGCCAGCAGACAGGTACCCTTTCCATGCTCAAACGTGCTTCTGCAAAACAGCAGGAGATCTGGAAAGAAAAAGGAGTGGAGCCCAGAGGTATTGATCGCGAGGTTGTTGAAACCATGCATCGAACACACATGGGTGTTGATCAGGAATATAAAAATATCATGAAGCAGGCGGCACGCTGTTCACTCGCTGATGGCTGGGGTTCTTCCATGCTTTCCACTGAACTTACTGATATCATGTTTGGTACTCCGGTTCCAAGACGTGCTATGATTGATCTTGGTGTCCTGAAAGAAGATCATGTAAATGTAACTGTTCATGGACATGAACCGCTTCTTGCCGAGTCCCTCTGTATGGCTGCTGAAGACCCGGAGATTCTGGCTCTTGTCAAGAAAGTGGGTGCTAACGGTATCAATCTTGCCGGTGTCTGTTGTACAGGGAATGAGATTCTCATGCGTCGCGGCATTTCGGTTGCCGGATCTTTCATCAATCAGGAGATGGTTCTTGCCACTGGCGCAGTTGAGGCCATGGTTGTGGATGTACAGTGTGTTATGCAGTCAGTGGCTCAGGTGGTCAAGGGCAAACATACAGACATCATCACCACCAACTACCGGGCGAAAATGCCTGATGCCATTCACATGCAGTTTGAGGAAGATGACGCTATGGGCTCAGCCAAGCGTATTCTTGCCCATGCCATTGGCAATTATAAAAAACGTGGTGAATGTTATATCCCGAAAGATAAGAAATTTGATATTGTTGTCGGGTTCAGCCATGAGACCATCAACTATATGCTTGGTGGACGTTTCCGTAAGAGTTACCGCCCATTGAACGATAATATCATCAATGGCCGTATCAAAGGGATTGGTGCTCTCGTTGGTTGTGAGCATTACAAGTACAGTGACGATGTCCACTTTAAGATTGCAGTGGAACTCCTCAAAAATAATGTTCTTGTTCTGGCCACTGGTTGTGCTGCCCAGGCACTTGGCCGTCGTGGACTGATGAGGCCTGAGGCTGCTGCAGAGTATTGTGGTGAAGGCCTTGCTGAAGTTTGTGAGACTGTTGGTATGCCACCGGTTCTTCATGTCGGATCCTGCGTTGATAACAGCAGGTTACTCATTGCACTCACTGAGATGGTAAAAGAGGGTGGCCTTGGAGATGATATCTCTGAGCTTCCAGCATGTGGTACTGCACCTCTGTGGATGAGTGAAAAGGCTGTTGCCATTGGCCAGTATTTTGTTACATCCGGTGCCCATGTTATTTTCCAGAATCTTCCTGTAACCGGATCCAAAGAGATGAATGATTTTATCACCGATGGAATGAAGGAAGAGTATGGAGCATGCTGGGATTATGAAGAAGATCCCATTAAACTTGCCCAGAAGATGATCAAAGCCATAGACGGCAAGCGCGATGCTCTTGGAATTAACAAGAAACAGGATCGTGTGCTTTTTGATATGGAGATGCGTCGTGATCTGGATGCCGGGGCAACCGGTCAAGGTATCTCTGGTATGGGTTGCGGGCACAAGTAATCAGTTTTCAAAGAACCATTATTTTTAAAACGAGTAGCAGGTCTGTTTAGGCAGACTGTTATTAAAAAGATAGGTTTTGGCAGAAGGAGTCTAGCCGATGAAGTCGGGCAGTAATCTAGAAACACTATTAAAAGAGGGGACATTCGTTGTAACAGGCGAACTTGGACCCCCCAAAAATGGAAATCCTGAGGTAGTGCGTGAAAAGGCACAGCTACTGAAAGGCAATGTGGATGCGGTCAATATTACTGACTGTCAGACTGCGATTGTTCGTATGTCATCCATTGCCGCTGGACTTATTGCAAAAGAAGAAGGACTTGAGCCTGTTATTCAGATGACCTGCCGTGATCGTAACAGGATCGGCATGCAGTCTGATATACTCGGTGCTTCTGCCCTTGGTCTCAAAAATCTCCTCTGTCTCACTGGTGATCATCAGAAGTTTGGTAATCATCCAGGATCAAAGGGCGTCTTTGACATGGATTCCATTCAGATGCTTGGCATGATGAAGGGCATGCGTGATGGTAAAGTATTTCAGTGCGGTGAAGAAATTAAGAGTCATGAACCTAAGCTGTTTCTGGGTGCTGCTGCGAATCCTTTTGCCTACCCTTTTGAATACCGTGCTGTTCGCCTTGGTAAAAAAGTTGCAGCCGGTGCCGATTTTATTCAGACCCAGATCATTTATAATGTAGAGAAATTTGCAGAATTTATGAAAATGGTTCGGGATCTTGGTCTCCATGAAAAATGTTATATTCTTGCTGGTGTAACTCCGCCAAAGTCTCTTGGCATGGCACGTTACATGAAGAAATTTGTTCCTGGCATGGATGTCACTGATGACGTTATCCAGCGAATGAAAGACGCTAAGGATAAACAGGATGAAGGGATCCAGATCTGTGCCGACATTATCAATGAAGTAAAAGATATTGAAGGTGTTGCCGGTATCCATTGTATGGCCATTGAATGGGAAAGTGCAGTTCCTGAGATCCTTACACGGGCCGGACTTCTTCCACGACCAGGTATAACTGAAACAACTGAAACAACTGAACCTGATGCAACAGAAGCTGTCAAAGAACAGATTTCTGTTCAATCAGTTGACACTGATGCCTTGCTTGAGAAAGCCAAAGCAGAGGCTTCTCAGATTGTTGCCGCTGCAAAGGCTGAAGCCGAAACACTTAAGAAAAATGCTGGTACTGCAGAAGTTGCAAGCACTGTTGCCACCACAAGTATAACCACTGACGCGCCACAGAGTGCGGATGATTCAGGAGAGCATGAAATGAATGAAAAAGAACGGATCATGGCACTCGATTCTGTGAATCTTGGCCTGGCCGCATTGAAGAAGGCCTATGGATTAACTGATGATCAGTTTGAGGCTCTGTCAAGTTTTGCAGGTGCCCATGCAATTTTGAAGAAAGAGCCTGAAGTAAGTGGAACGGCTCCTGCAGCTCCAGAACCCGTTGCAGCACCAGTTACTCCAGCTGCTCCAGTCGCACCTGTGGTTGATGATTCTGCTGAAAAAGCTAAAGCTGCTGCAGAAGTCAAGGCAAAAGCCGAAGCAGATGCCAAGGCAGCAGTTGAGGCCAAGGCAAAAGCAGATTCAGAAGCAAAAGCTAAGGCAGAGGCTGATGCAAAAGCTGCAAAAGCTGCAACAGATGCCAGGGCCGCAGACGAGGCTAAAGCAAAAGCAGAGGCAGACGTAAAAGCTGCAGATGAAGCGAAAGCAAAGGCGGAAGCAGATGCCAGGGCCAAAGAGGAGGCTGCTGCAACAGAAACAGTTGCTGCTGCTCCCGTAGTTGATAGTGACGTTGCAGAACTTGCCAAAGAAACGGTCGCCCTTGCCGATCGTTCTACCAAGGTCGCTGCAGCAAGCTATGAAACTCAATATTCAGGTGCCATTCGTTCTGTAACAATGGGGAATGAAGGGAATGAGCAGTTAGTTGGTGGTTCCTCATCTATGCCATTCCAGCTTTTTGAGGGTGAGCACCCGAACAAACCTCTCATTGCAATGGAAGTTGCCGATGTGAAACCTGAGGAATGGCCAGAGACGTTAAGCCGGCATTTCAGTGATGTATATGAAAATCCTGTTGCCTGGGCTGAGAAATGCGTCAAGGTCTATGGCGCAGAAGCCATTGCCATAACTCTTGGTTCAACTGACCCCAATGGTATGAATCGTTCTGCTGCTGATGCTGCCAAAACCGCTGCTGATGTCATTGCTGCAGTTGATGTTCCTGTTATTGTCTGGGGTTGTGGTAATACCGATAAAGACACTGAAACCTTAAGGGACATTACCTCTGTTATCGGAAATAAAAAAGTTTGTCTTTCGCCCCTTGAAGATGCCAACTATAGAACCATTGGCGCTACTGCCATGGCTTTTCAGCATCCCATCGTTGCCGCATCCCCGATTGATGTAAACCTTGCAAAACAGTTGAACATCCTTCTTGAAAATCTTGGTGTATCACTTGACACAGTTATGATGGATCCCTCGGTTGGTGCACTTGGGTATGGTATCGAGTACACGTATTCTGTTATGGAGCGAATCCGAATCGCTGCACTCACCCAGCAGGATGAGAAATTACAGGTGCCCATCATATGTAATCTTGGTTGTGAAGTCTGGAAAGCAAAAGAGACAAAATTGCCCAGTGATGATATGATCGGCGATCAGGAAACCCGTGGAATTATGATGGAAGCGCTTACTGCAAGTTGTATGCTTATGGCAGGTGGCGAAGTGTTGATCATGCGTCATCCCAAGGCCATTGCCCTGACAAAAGCAATGGTTGCCGGTCTCATGGACTGATTTCTTTTTTTATCCTTTGAATTGAAACATATTAATCAGGCTTAATACAGCTATTACAGGAGTTTAAAATATGTCAAAAATAATTTGCTCAGCTGCCATTCGCGGTGCACAAAAAATTATAGATATGGCCGAGAGCAGCTACGAAGATGCTGTTAAAAAATTTGGAAAAGACAAAGAAGTATCCTTTCCAAATACTGCTTATTATCTGCCTATTATCTACAGTATGCTTGGAGCAAAAGTAGAAAAACTTGGCGATATGAAAGATATTTTTCAGGAATGCCGAGGCCTTATGCCTCCTGTTGTTACTGGAGATATCTGGCTTCCTTATCTGGCTCCAGCACTCGATGCCGGTATGGCCACCTTTTTTGCTGAAGAGATGTATGAGTCAATCAGGTATCTCAATGAACCTGACTTATACACTGCAACAGAGGATCCCACCGCCGATAATTTCTGGCTCGGTGCTGCGGATGATGTTATTTTTCGTAAACGTGGTGTTGAATTTGTTGATGGTTCCGCTCCTGGTTTTGCTGCCATTCTTGGAACTCCAAAAGATTCGGAAATGGCTGCCAAAATTGCTCTGGAACTTCAGGAGAAAAATCTTTACATCTTCATGCATGATCAGACTGAGGGGATAAGCCTTCCTGATCAGCTTATAAAACAGAAACAGCAGGTAGGCTGGGGTACCCGTCTTGTGCCTTTTGGTCGTGAATATACCACAGCAGTTTTTGCCATAGGTTTTGCCTGCCGTGTGGCACTTGCCTTTGGTGGCGTCAAGCCTGGTGATTATGCCGGCAACCTGAAATATAATAAAGACCGTACCTTTGCCTTTGTTATGGCTTTTGGTGAGGTTAGTGATGAGTGGTATGCAAATGCCGCCGGTGCAATTAACTGGGGGTTTCCTACCATTTCTGATTGGGATATTCCTGAAGTACTTCCCACAGGAGTCTGTACCTATGAGCATGTTGTCTCCAATGTTCCCCATGATGAAATTGTTCAGAAATCCATAGAGGTTCGTGGACTCAAAGTAAATGTCACTAAAATTGATATTCCAATGTCCTTTGGCCCGGCATTCGAAGGAGAGCGCGTTCGTAAGGATGATCTCTTCATGGAATGTGGTGGTGGTCGAACTCCAGGTGTTGAAGTTCTTATCTCTAAAGAGATGGACGAGATCGAAGATGGTCTTGTTACACTCGATGGTGTTGATATCTCTGACTTAGAGCGGGGACAGAATGTCCCTCTCGGAATCCTTGTGGAAGTTGCAGGACGTGAAATGCAGTCAGACTTTGAACCAATTCTTGAACGTCAGTTCCATCATCTGATGAACTACATTCAAGGCATCATGCATATGGGTCAGCGTAACATTATGTGGATCAGGATTGGTACAGCTGCTGTTGAAAAGGGTTTTTCTTTCAAGCATCTTGGAAAAGTTCTGCATGGTAAACTGCATCAGGAATTTGGTGCTATCGTGGACAAAATCCAGGTGAAATTATTTACTACTGAAGAAGGCGTGCAAATGGTTGCTGATCTGGCGACTGCTGTGTACACCGAACGTGATCTTCGTCTTGGCGCAATGACAGATGAGACAGAGGATGTGTTCTACTCCTGTACTTTGTGTCAGTCTTTTGCACCAAGCCATGTTTGTGTAATCACTCCTGAACGAATCGGAATGTGTGGTGCCTACAACTGGCTTGACGGTAAGGCTTCATTCAATATTAATCCAACCGGTCCTAATCAACCCATTGCCAAGGGTGAATGTACTGATGAAGATAACGGGTATTATGCTGGAATTACAGAGTTTGTAAACCAGGCATCCCGTGGTGCTGTTCCTCAGGTCAGCTGTTATTCCCTGATGAACAATCCAATGACCGCCTGTGGTTGCTTTGAAGCAATTGCTGCCATGCTTCCCACATGTAATGGTATCATGGTTGTTAATCGTGATTACCTGGGTATGACACCATCTGGAATGAAGTTCACCTCCCTTGCCGGTATGGCAGGTGGTGGTATGCAGACACCCGGGTTTATGGGTGTCAGTAAACATTACATGACTTCGAAGAAATTATTTAAAGCAGAAGGTGGCCTCAAACGTGTTGTATGGTTACCTAAAATGCTGAAAGATGAAATTGCAGACAAACTTAAAGAAGTTTGCGAAGATATTGGCATGCCTGAGCTGTTTGACATGATTGCAACAGAGGAGCAGGGGACAACTGAGGAAGAAATTATGGAATTCCTTAAAGAAAAAGGACATCCTGCATTAGAAATGGAAACTGCCGTTTAACACGGCTCAGATTTACGTTTTCACTGCAATCAATACGATAAGAAACAAATTTTAATATAACAAAAATCCAATTGTTTAGAGAACTGGAGGAATCACCATGGCTTTAACAGGTATTCAGATCCTTAAGATGCTGCCCAAGAAAAATTGCGGCGAATGTAGCATCCCTACCTGCCTCGCATTTGCTATGAAAGTAGCGGCAGGTCAGGTGGAAATTGATGAATGTCCATACGTCTCTGATGAGGCCAAGGCCACCATTAGCGAGGCATCTGCCCCACCTATTCGTACCATAAAAGTTGGTTCAGGTGATGACACTTTTATCGCTGGTGGTGAGACTTGTATGTATCGCCATGATAAGCGTTTCGAGAATCAGACCGGTATTGCAGTTCTTGTGACCACTGAAATGAATGACGCTGATGTCGATGGTCGCATTGAACGCTTTAACAAGTTTGAATATGAGCGTGTCGGTGTCATCATGCGAGCTGATCTCATTGCTGTGAAAGATGCCAAGAACGATGAAGCCTCTTTTGTGGCTCTTACTCAAAAGGTACTTGATGGTTCAGCTCGAGCCGCCATTATTTTGATGAGTGATTCTGCAGCAAACCTTGAAGCTGCAGCCAAGCTATGTGGAGGTAGAATTCCAATTCTCTATGGTGCGACACTTGATAATGCTGATGAAATGGCAAAGCTTGCCGAAACCACCAAGGCACCGATTGGTGTGAAGGGCAGCAACCTTGATAACTGTGTTGAGATCTCTGAGAAGCTCTCTGCGGCAGGACTCAAAGATATGATCATTGATACCGGTGCCCGTACCCTTCGGGCAGCATTTGAAGACAATGTAGTTGCCAGGCGTGCTGCTGTTACAGCAAAGTTCAAACCTCTTGGTTTTCCTACTATTACATTCCCTTGCGAGATCACCGATGATCCAATGCTTGAAGCAATGGTTGCATCAGTACTCATTGCCAAATATGCAGGTATTATCGTTCTTGGCGATCTTCAGGGTGATCTTCTCTTTCCGCTGTTTCTTGAGAGGATGAATATATTTACTGATCCGCAGCGACCAATGGTTGTCACCGAGGATATCTATCCGCTCACAGGCCCTGATGAGAATTCACCTGTGGTTATCACCTGTAACTTCTCTCTCACCTACTTTATTGTGTCCGGTGAAATCGAAGGTTCCAAGGTTCCAACCTGGTTACTTATTAAGGACACTGAAGGTCTCTCTGTTCTTACTGCATGGGCGGCTGGAAAATTTGGGGCGGATCTCATTGCCCAGTTTGTGAAAAAAGGTGGAATTGAAGATAAGGTCAAACATCGCGATCTTATTATTCCCGGTTATCTTGCGTCTCTTAAAGGTGAGCTTGAAGAAGAGCTTCCTGATTGGAATATTGTTATTGGACCTCGTGAAGCCGGACATCTGCCGGTGTTCCTGAAAGAATGGAAACCTTCAAAATAATAATAATTAATGAGCACTGTTACACTGAACATAAACGGTAATGAGGTTATCGCAGAAAAAGGTCTAACCATCCTTGAGGTGGCCAAAAGATCTGACATCACTATTCCTACTCTCTGTCATATAAAAGAGAAACCAACTGATAACCCATGCCTGATTTGCGTGGTTGAAGTTGAAGGGCAGGGAGACTTGATGCGTTCCTGTGTCACTCTGGCACGTGATGGAATGATCATTCAGACTGATTCAGAAGCTGTTGTCGCCCACAGACAAGATCGCCTTGCGACTCTTTCTGAAACCCATTTTGGTGATTGTAAAGCTCCATGTAATCTCACTTGTCCCGGTCAGATAAATGTGCAGGGCTACATTGCTCATGTTGCACGTGGTGAATATGAAGAGGCTTTGCGCCTTGTCATGGAACGGAATCCCGTTCCATTTTCTGTAGGCCGTGTCTGTCCCCGTTTTTGTGAAACCAGGTGCCGCAGGATTTTGATTGATGAACCAGTATCCATCAATCATCTCAAGCGTTTTGTGGCTGACTGGTGCATGAACCATGATGTCGATCTCAAAATCTCTAAAGATAAACCAACCGGTAAGCGTATTGCCGTTATTGGCGGCGGGCCTGCTGGACTGTCTGCAGCATGGTATTTGACACGTAAGGGGCACGACGCAACAATTTTTGAGGCAGCTCCAAAACTTGGTGGTGCTCTCCGCTATGGATTTCCCGAATATAAAATCCCAAATGAGATCGTTGATTACGAAGTCAATACGATTCTTCGTATGGGGATAAATATCCGTCTTTCCCAGAAATGGGGACGTGATTTTAGTCTTCAGGATCTTAAAGATATGGGCTTTGATGCCATCTTTATTGGTATTGGCGCAACCATAGATGTTCCATTCGATGTGCCATGTACTGACAAGGAAAATGTGTATACTGCAACCAAGTTCCTACGTATGATTAACGATGGCAAGGATCTTGATCTCGGTCGTACGGCTGCAGTTATTGGTGGAAACAACATTGCCATGGAAGTTGCCCGTTCGCTTCTTCGTAAGGGTGTTGAGCAGGTAACGATTGTCTATCCGCGCGCACGTCTTGAGATGCCCGCCAACCAGCGTAATGTTCGAGAAGCTGAAAAAGAAGGTGTTCAGTTTCTTCTCATGGCATCGCCCAGTGGACTTTGTGCTGTTCCGGATGAACATAACAGGTTGAAGCTGGATCTTATCAGGATGAAACTTGGTGAACCTGATAAACGTGGGAAACGTGAAATTCTTCCTATCCCTGAATCAACCAGTTCACTGGGTGTTGATACCGTTATTTCGTCATTGGGACAAATGTCTGTGGAAGGGATGATGACCGGCGGAGAGCTTGAAGAGCAATTAGCCATTAAACCCAATGGAATGTTTGTCGCCAATCCCAGGAGTGCTGAGACCAGCGTAGAAGGCGTTTTTGCCGGAGGGGATGCAGCAACTGGAAGTAAGTCTGTTATTCAGGCTGTTGTTTCAGCAAGAAGAGCTGCAAACAACATTAATGCCTATGTCATGGATTGCGAAAAAGATCCAGCTGACAATCGTTTTAATTTTACACGTGGAAAAGGCTTTGATGATGTTTCCCTGAAAAATTTTGATGGTATTGGGATTAATCTTCGTGAAAAAATGCCGGAAAGGCCACCTGAAGTTTCTACTCAGGATTTCGATGAGGTAAAGCTTGGTTTTACCGAGAAAATGGCAAAACGTGAGGCTGATCGTTGTCTGAAATGTGGTTGTACTGCATTCGAGCGTTGCGATCTCAAACGCCTCGATATTGAGCTGAATGTTAATATCAACAAAACAGGTATGGGAAAGGAGCCGATTTATCCCATTGATACCAGCCATCGTGCAATCACAGTTGACCCCAATAAATGTATATTTTGCGGTCGATGTGAACGTTCGTGTGAATATGATGCCCTGGAAGTCCGTGCTGAATCTTTAGATGAGAAGGGAAGACCTGTTGGACTTGTCATTGATTTCAAAGATCACTGTGTTTCATGCGGCAAATGCGTTGAGAATTGTTCCACCGGTGCACTGAACAAGAATAATCGCATTGTACCCATTCAGTCTGAAGAGATTCGAGAAGTGAGAACAACCTGTCCTTATTGTGGTACCGGATGTCAGATGATTCTGAAAGTCAAAGGTCACACGCTTATGGAAGTGACTGCAGATCCTGACATGGCACCGAACCATGGAGATCTCTGTGTCAAAGGTCGATTCGGTCATAATTTTATTCAACACCCTGATCGTTTGAAAAGCCCACTCATACGCAGACACAAAGGTGGGCCCCTTGAGCCTGTGAAATGGGTCGATGCTCTTGACTTTATGGCTCAGGCTTTTTCTTCCATCTTAGGGCAAAAAGGACCGGATGCACTCGCTGGTTTATCTTCTGCCAGATGTACCACTGAAGAAAATTACGCCTTCCAAAAGTTCTTTCGCTCCGGAATCGGCACAAATAATGTCGATCACTGTGCCAGGTACTGACACAGTCCAACCGTGACCGGTCTGGTCACAGTACTTGGCTCTGGAGCAATGACCAATACAATAAACGGTATTCTTGACAGTGATGTTATGCTGGTCATCGGCTCGAACACCACAGAGACCCATCCCATTATCGGGCTCCGTATGCTTGCCGCAGCCAAAAATGGATCGAAACTGATTGTTGCAGATCCACGTCGCATTAAACTCTGTGATTCCGCTGACCATTGGATGCAACAGCGACCCGGTACTGATGGAGCATTGATTAACGCACTGTGTCATGTCATTCTCCGCGATGGTCTTGAAGATAAAGAATATATTGCTGAACGTGCTGAAAATTTTGATGCCTTTAAAGAATCTGTTGCTGACTGCACCCCTGAGTGGGGTGAAAAAATAACCGGTGTTTCTGCATCAATCATAGAAGCAGTTGCCCATACATTTGCCAAAGGAAAAGCTGCCGGTATCTATTATACAATGGGTATTACCCAGCATACTTCCGGTACTGATAATGTTTACGCGCTGGCAAATCTTGCAGTCATAACCGGTAATCTTGGCAAAGCCGGTGCCGGACTGAATCCGCTTCGTGGTCAGAATAATGTACAAGGCGCAAGTGACATGGGATGTTTGCCGCACTTTTTCCCCGGATATCAAAAATGGGACGATGAAGCAGCAAAGG
The DNA here is from genome assembly GCA_034722915.1 of Thermodesulfobacteriota bacterium. GTDB lineage: Bacteria > Desulfobacterota > Desulfobulbia > Desulfobulbales > Desulfocapsaceae > Desulfocapsa. The sequence goes on from JAYEOK010000290.1 coordinate 21,184, forward strand.
AAAAATTTGCAGAGCTATGGGAAACCCCTGTATCAGATAAACCAGGACTCATGGCCACTGAAATGCCTGATGCCATAAATGAAGGTAAACTTGCCGGTTTATGGATAATGGGTGAAAATCCGATCTTGAGTGATCCCAACAGTGATCACGCAAAAAAGGCTTTTGAAAAACTTGATTGTCTTGTTGTTCAGGATATTTTTCTTACAGAAACCGCAGAAATCGCAGATGTTGTGTTGCCGGCTGCTTCGTTTGCTGAAAAAGATGGTACATTTACCAATACTGAACGGAAAGTACAACGTGTTCGCAGGGCTGTTCCTCCTCCAGGAGATGCCAGGGACGATTTGTCCATCATTAACATGGTGAGCAATAGAATGCTCGGCAACAGGAAGGGAGGGTTCCAGGGAGCATCTGATCCTATTTATCATACTGTTCCTCCCTTTGCCGATGAAATTTTTACAGAAATCACAAAATGTTGGGTTGCCATGGCTGGGATGAGCTATGAACGAATTGAGGATCAAGGAATAACCTGGCCTTGTCCGGATGCAGATCATCCCGGCACACCAATTCTACATGAAGGAGGGTTTCCAAGGGGAAAGGCCTGGTTGTCAGCTGTTACCTGGAATGGTCCGGCAGAACTTCCGGATGAAGAGTATCCCTTTGTGTTGACCACAGGCCGGGTGTTGTATCAGTACCATACCGGCACCATGACAAGGCGCTCTGAGGTTTTGGAAGCATCAGCTCCTTCTGCTTATGTGGAAATGCATCCTGCAGATGCTGAATCACTCAAAGTGAATGATCAGGAAATGGTACGAGCCTCATCCCGTCGTGGAAGTATTGATCTTGTTGTACGGGTTACAGACAGAGTAAACAAAGGCCTGGTTTTTATACCTTTTCATTACAAGGAAGCATCAGTAAATTTATTGACCAATGATGCTCTTGATCCGAAGTGTAAAATTCCTGAAGCAAAGGTATGTGCCATAAAGATTGAAAAGTTGATTTGAATAAAAGCTCACCAGCACTCAAGCTCTGAATGATCAGGACATTCCATATAGCTCTACTATTATGAAACATCCTGATTATCCAGATCTTAAGCACTGGTAAACTTTTTAGAGTTCGATTTGAGATAAAATTACTTTAATTTTTCGTGGTTTGAGAGAACCTCGTCCAATACATTAGTAAATAATTACGAAAATATTAGCCCGGAGATTGTAATGGGAAAAGCTATGACACAGAGGGAAGGAGCAGTGATGATACTCGGCGGAGGAATTGCCGGTATCCAGGCTGCTCTGGATATGACCGACCTTGGTTATTATGTGTATCTGGTTGAAAAATCACCAGCTGTTGGTGGGGTTATGGCCCAGCTGGACAAGACCTTTCCGACCAATGATTGTTCTCTCTGAATCCTGGCGCCAAAGCTGGTAGAGGCCGGTCGGTCTCCAAACATAGAGATGGTCACCAATGCAGATTTGCTTGCGTTGGAAGGGAAACCTGGAAATTTCACAGCAAAGCTGAATATTCGGCCTCGCTACATTGATGCTGATGCCTGTACAGCCTGTGGTTTGTGTACCCAGTATTGTCCAAAGCATCACTCTGATCCATACAATGAAGGATTGTCCATTACCCGGCCAATTCACATTGATTATGCCCAGGCAGTTCCTGCGACCTACTATATAGATCCATCGTCATGTATGTTTCTGCAGCATGATACCTGTCAGATCTGTGTTCCTGTTTGTCAGAGTCACGCCATTAATTTTAATCAGAAGCCTGAGTCTCGTGACCTGAAGGTAGGAGCAGTTATTCTGTCTCCCGGCTTTGGTAAAATTGCTACGGAGACCCTTGAAAAATTTTCCTACGGCAAGCATCCAGATGTTGTTACCGCCTACGAATATGAGCGGATGACCACAGCTTCAGGACCTTTCCTGGGTGAAATAAAATGTTTTTCTGATGGTCGACATCCCAAATCAATGGCATTTATCCAGTGTGTTGGTTCAAGGGATCTTGGCTGTGACAATGGCTATTGTTCGTCCGTTTGTTGTATGTATGCAATCAAGGAAGCACTGGTAACCAAAGAACATGATCCTGAAGTTGATATTACTATTTACTATATGGATATCCGTACCCAGGGAAAAGATTTTGATGCAGCACGCGAGCGTGCTGAAGCCATAGGAATCAAATTCGTCCGTGCCAAAGTAGCTGACGTCACTCCCTGGGAGAATCATTTGAAACTGACCTATTCCACCTTGGATGGTCAGCATAAATTTGATTCCCATGACATGGTTATACTCTCTGTTGGTCTTGAATCTCCCAAAGATGCACAGAACATTTCTGATATCACCAAAATTGAGCTCAATAAATACGATTTTTGTAAGACTGAAACATTTTCCCCACTGGAAACTTCTCAGGATGGTATCGTTGTTGCCGGTGCCTTTCAAGGCCCGAAAGATATCCCTGAATCTGTTACCCAGTCTTCCGGTGCTGCAATACTTGCCTCCACTGTCATGAAAAAACAGCGGGGTAAAGGAACAGTAAATAAAGAATATCCTGATGAGCTTGCAGTAACTGATAATGATGAAGTACGCATTGGTGTCTTTGTCTGCCATTGCGGTATCAATATCAGTTCTGTTGTTGACTGTCCCGGGGTTGCAGAAGATGCAGGCACCATGGAAAATGTCACCTACTATACTGAAAATCTTTATTCCTGTTCCCAGGATGCCCAGGAGCAGATCAAAAAGACCATTAAAGATGAAAAACTTAATCGTGTGGTTATTGCTGCCTGTTCTCCCAGAACCCATGAACCTCTTTTTCAGGAAACCCTGAAAGATGCAGGGCTGAACAGAAACCTCTTTGAGATGGTTAATATCCGTGACCAGTGTTCCTGGGTTCATGCCAATGAGCCCGAGGCAGCCACATCAAAATCAAAAGATCTTGTCCGTATGGCTGTTTCAAAAGCTGCCCATATTCAGCCTTTACCTGAACAGACTGTGCCTGTTATTCCAAAGGCATTAATTCTAGGAGGTGGAGTTGCTGGAATGACAGCCGCACTTTCTATTGCTGATCAGGGATTTCATTCAGTTCTTGTGGAGCAGTCTTCTGCAATTGGCGGTAATTTACAGAATCTAAAAAACACCCTTGCCGGTGATACTGTCGTGAATCATTTAAAAACTCTCACGGCAAAGGTGAAAAAATCATCTAATATTGATGTGATCACAGATGCCACACTTGCTCAGACCTCCGGATTTATAGGGAATTTCAGTTCAGTAATCGAGAACGGGAAAGGAACAAAGAAGACTGAGCAGACCTATGATCACGGTGTCATTGTTGTGGCAACCGGCGGTCACGAGCATCGTCCTGATAAGTATCAGCTTGGTAAATCCAAGAAAGTTGTCACCCAGCAGGAACTTGAAACAAAACTTGCCGGACGTGCCAAAAATCGTGCACCAAACTCCATTGTTATGATTCAGTGTGCAGGATCCCGTGGTGATGACCTGACCTACTGTTCCAAGGTGTGCTGTAATCATGCAATGAAAAATATTCTGAAGATAAAGGAAATTAATCCAGATTCTCAGATTATTGTTCTCTATCGAGATATTCGTACCTATGGCTTTGCTGAAGATGCATACCTTGAAGCCAGAAAAAAAGGCGTGATATTTATTCCTTATGAGGTGGATCGTAAACCTGAAGTCAGCTCAAAGGGTACTAACGTTCAGGTGGACTTTTTTGATTCCATCATGCAGGAAGACGTCAGTATGAGTCCTGATCTTGTCGTACTTTCTGTGGGAGTTGTACCTGATGGCACAGATGAACTTTCTAAGATGTTGAAACTTCCAGTCAATGCCAATGGCTTTTTCCTGGAAGCACATGTGAAGCTTCGTCCGGTTGAGGCTGCTGTTGATGGTATTTACATCTGTGGACTGGCTCACGCACCGAAACCTGTTGAAGAAACAATTGTGCAGGCCCAGGCCGCTGCAGCAAAAGCAGCCATGCCACTTGTTAAAGGCTATGTCACTGTAGACCCAATTGTTTCCAGTGTCGAAGAGGATAACTGTATAGGCTGTGGAATCTGTGTCAGTCTCTGTCCTTATGGTGCCATTCAGATGAAAAAGGTTGGTAAGAAACGGAAAGCCGAGACAGTCTCTGCGTCCTGTAAGGCTTGTGGCATCTGTGCTTCTCACTGTCCTACCTTTGCTATTTCCATGGGTGGATTTACCAATGAGCAGCTGATTTCTCAGATTGAAGCCTTTGGAAATAATAAGGTAGAGGAAAAAGTAGATGCCTGATCCAGTTCAGTCGATAGTATAATTTAGTGCCTTACTCCTGAAAAGCTGTAATAAAAAACAAGAAAACTTGAGAGTATTTTAAAATGAATAAGTTACTTGGTACAACCAAGGCACTTATACCCCTCAAGGGGGTACTGAAAAGAGTGCCGGCCTCACTTACCGTTTACCGGTGTTAGGTAACTATTCAGGTGATAGCTGTTAATTTCCCTAACCGCTGTCCTGTAACTGTTTAATAGTTACTAATTTAGTAATATTTGGAGAATATAACATGTCCGATAATTCATTCAGCCCAAAAATTCTTGGGTTCCTCTGTAACTGGTGCTGTTATGCAGCAGCTGATGCAGCCGGGGTATCGCGTTTCCAATACCCGCCTAACCTTCGAACTGTACGGGTCATGTGTACCGGAAGAGTTGACCCTTCCTTTGTTCTGAAAGGGTTTCTTGAAGGTGCAGATGCTATCTTTACCGGCGGCTGACAACTTGGTGAATGTCATTACCAGGTCGGTAATTATGATGCGATGGGAGTGGATGCACTTATTAAAAAGGTGCTCAGAGACGTAGGAATTAAAGAAGAACGTTTTAGTCTGCAGTGGGCCTCTGCAGCTGAAGCCCCGCTTTTTGTGAAATTGATTACAGATTTTACAGAAGATATGAAGGCGCTTGGTCCCATTGGAGAGGCTGAAGGTCTTTCTAAAGAAGAGGTTCAGGAAAGAATTAAAAAGGCACTTGATGCTGTGTCAAGCCAGAAGGTTCGTATCAGTTTTGGAAATGCTTCTAAAGCTGTTCGTAAGGATGGTATCTGGACGGCCGAGCACATAGATGGAATTATTAATACAAAAATGGAAAAATCCCTGGCATCTCTCAGTAAATAAGATTTTTCTTTTGTATAGAAGTCATAGAGCCCTGTTCCCCAATATGAGGAACAGGGCTTTTGTTATTGTTGTGATAGAGAGTTACATATGAGTCAGAGACTAATTGAAATTGTATTGCCGGAAGGACGGGGCGATGATGTTGCAGAATTACTTCATGAACAAAACCTTGAAAGTTACTGGAGAAATTCAATAAATGACAATCAGGCCAGGATTCGTATTGTCCTGCAA
>JAYEOK010000291.1:0-1784 GCA_034722915.1 Thermodesulfobacteriota bacterium
GCCGGCATAAGTGCCTTAACAGAAAATTTCTTATGAAAAGAACAAGAAAATATTCTGTAAGGCACTAATGACCACATTTAAAGCATATGAGGATATTATGAACGGAGCTGAACTTCTAGTCCAATGTCTGGAAAATGAAGGCGTCAAACTTATCTTTGGTATTCCCGGAGAAGAAAACCTTGCCTTCCTCGAAGCACTGCGTAACTCCAAAATTCGCTTAATCCTGACCCGCCATGAACAGGCTGCCGGATTTATGGCCGCCACGTATGGACGCCTTACCGGTAAACCCGGCGTTTGTCTTGCAACCCTCGGCCCTGGTGCCACAAACTTTGTCACAGCAGTTTCCTATGGCCTGCTGGGCGGTATGCCGGTGGTCTTTATCACGGGCCAGAAACCCATCAAAAAAAGTAAGCAAGGCCGTTTTCAGATTCTCGATGTGGTTCGCATGATGGAACCACTGACAAAATTCACAAAACAAGTGGTCAATGCTGGGACAATTCCTGCCATGATTCGTGATATGTTCCGGATTGCAGTGAATGGAAAATCAGGCTCGGTCCACCTTGAACTCCCGGAAGACATCGCTGAAGAAGAAATCGACAGCAAGCCTTTTGAGGCTCACAGCCTGCACTATCCCGTAGCTAATCCGAAAGCCATTATTCAGGCGGCAGAGTTAATCAAACAAGCCAAATATCCTCTAATCTTATTTGGTGCAGCAGCTAACAGGTACCACATCTGCCCGGTAGCCCGTAAACTGATTAAGGCCACCGGTCTATACTTTTTCACCACCCAAATGGGAAAAGGAGTGGTTGACGAACACTCTCCCCGCTGTCTTGGTACCGCAGCGCTTTCTGATCACGATTATCTCCACTGTGCCATAGACCGTGCTGATGTTATTATCAATATTGGCTATGATGTAGTTGAAAAACCACCATTTTTCATGAATAAAGGTGCGATGAAAGTCATCCACGTCAACTTTGCTCCAGCAGATATTGATGAGGTTTACTTTCCGCAGCATGAAGTCCTGGGAGATATTAGCCATACTCTTATTGCACTCAAAGAAGCCTTGTCCGACATGGGCCATCAAAAAAACGATTTTTTTCATCGTATCCACATGGAAGTCAATACTCAGGTCTTCCAGAATCAGGGACATGACTGCTTCCCCAACACTCCACAACGCATTGTCAATGATGTCAGGAAAACCGTGGCTGACAGTTCCATTGTTGCTTTAGACAACGGAATGTACAAAATATGGTTTGCCCGCAACTTTAAAGCCATCCACTCCCATTCCCTGTTGCTTGATAACGCTTTAGCCACTATGGGAGCAGGCTTACCGGTAGCCATTGCTGCCAAACTTGTCCATCCTGAAAAACAAGTCATCGCAGTATGTGGAGATGGTGGATTTATGATGAACTCCCAGGAGCTCGAAACTGCTGTCCGCCTTGACCTGAACCTTGTTATCATTATCCTGCGAGATAATGGCTACGGAATGATTAAATGGAAACAGAGAGGAATGGATCTGCCTGATTTTGGTCTTGATTTTGCTAACCCTGATTTCATACAATATGCTGAAAGTTATGGAGCAAAAGGATACAGAATCACCGAAAATGGAACCTTCACCAACCTGTTATCGAACTGTCTCAACGCACCTGGTGTACATCTCATTGAAGTACCGGTGGACTACTCTGAAAATGAAAAAGTATTTTTAAAAGAACTACAGAACAAAACCTGTCTTCTATAAAAACCTGGAAATAAATATTCTACTTTTTTATTCCTGTTCACCAGTG
>JAYEOK010000292.1:0-8002 GCA_034722915.1 Thermodesulfobacteriota bacterium
GAGTGTAGCGAAACCCAACATTTGCAGCGATGTTGGGTTTCGCTACACTCAACCACAACCTACACGGCTAAAAACAAGCCATTAATTAGTGCGTTACAGAATATTTTCTCGGAGTCGAAGTTTATACCCTGTCTCTTTAGGGTGCTTACCTGTTTTTTTTGAACATATTCTGATAAGGCACTTATCCAGTGAACTGAATTGTTTCCGGTTGAACCGGGTTAGTGTCCATTATATAGGCATTGTTGAATTCAATTTACTATGTCTGGAATAACAACAAGGCACTTATACCCCTTGGGGGTACTGAATAGAATCAGGCTCTGCGTGGTGAGTGCTTCACAGAACATTAATCGGTAGGTAATAGGTAAAAACGATGTTTTCTTTTTCGGTTTATCAGGGACAGATCTTGTGAGCAGGAAATTTTTAACTCATTTTCGCCCCGTAAAAGTCCCTGCGCAATCTTTGCGTTTTACTCTTACCTGGGGGCTTGGTGGTGCTGCAGCCCTGATGATTTTTTTGCAGTTTCTGACCGGTCTGTTGCTGAATTTAGTTTATGATCCTTTCCCGGTTCAGGCCTATCTCTCGGTTCAACACATTCAATTGGAACTGTTCCCAGGGCGGCTTATCAGGAATATGCATCACTGGAGCGGTCATTTCCTCGTTGTTGTTGTCTGTCTCCATTTGCTGCGGGTTTTTTTCAGTGGGGCGTACTTTGCTCCCCGACATCGTACCTGGTACATTGGCCTTGTTCTTTTGGTTCTTGTTCTGACGGCAAATTTCACCGGTTATCTGTTACCATGGGACCAGCTTGCCTACTGGGCTGTTACCATTGCTACTGCCATGCTGCTCTATATCCCGATTGTTGGTGAACCTTTGTTGCAGCTATTGCGAGGCGGGTCGGAGGTGAGCGGGGCTACATTACTTATCTTTCATTCCATCCACACCACGCTGCTTCCCCTGGGGTTTCTCTTCTGTATGTCCTACCATTTCTGGTGTATCAGAAAAGCCGGGGGAGTGAAGGTTGACACCACGGCTAAACGGGAGATGCTCCCTGCGATACCGGAATTGCTGGTGCGGGAACTTGCATTTGCAGCCATTATTCTCTGTTTTCTCCTGCTTTTTGCCATGCAGTTTGATGCACCTCTCACTGGTATGGCTAATCCCGGCCTGACACCGGAATCTGTGAAGGCCCCCTGGTATTTTCTCTGGCTTCAGGAGCTGCTGCTTCATCTTCAGCCAGTGCTTGCCTTGTGTCTCCTTCCCCTTGCCTTGGCTCTGTTGTTGCTGGTTATACCGTTTTTGGGCTGCAGAGAAGAAAGACCATCCCGTTCTGTTCAAGTCTTGCTGGTCAGTTTTTTTCTTGTCATTGGTGTTCTGACAGTGACGGGCGTATGGTTTAGAGGTCCTGGAATGAAACTGGTATGGCCCTGGTGAAGATGATGATAAATAAAAAAAAGAAAACTTCTGAGTCGTTGGGGAGAAGAAGTTTTCTGTCCAGACTTTGGCTTGCTTTAGGATTTGTTGCTTTAGCGGAGTTGTTTGCAGGTGGTTTTGCTTTCATTGTATCTGGAAGAAAATCTGATGCTGACCACTCTCCAGCAGAAATCATTGAAGCAGGGGGCATCAGTGATTTTACTCCTGGAACAGTCACCTTGATTCGCGCGGGTAATTTGTATCTGAGCAGGCTTGAGGACGGCGGGTTTCTTGCGATTTCACGTAAATGTACCCATTTGGGTTGTGCCGTACCATGGATTGCCGAACGTAAGCAATTTGAATGTCCCTGCCATGCTTCCATTTTTGATAGTACAGGCGATGTGTTGAAATCCCCTGCACCAAGGGCTCTTGATCTGTATTCCATCACCTTCATGCGTGACAGGCTTATGGTAGATATCAGCAGACCTGTCAAGCGTTCAGGTTTTATTGCGGAGCAGTTGATGTATCCGCCGGTACAGGGCTGAAGGCTATGCAACGTTGGAAAATTAGCGGCCTTATTGCCACCCTGATTATTGTTCTTGCCCTGCCGCTCTACACTTTCAGGCAAAAGGGCAAGCATATAGCGAAAGAGGATCCAGAGGCAGTCTTTGTCGGCAGTACGGCTTGCACTAAATGTCATAAAAAAGAATATGAAGAGTGGCAGCAGTCGCACCATGCCAAAGCCATGGCTCTGGCCAGTGCTGACACCGTTCTTGCTGATTTTAATGATAGCATCTTTACAAAGAATGGTGTCAGCTCCCGTTTCTATCGGAAAGGAGAGGGCTACTTTGTTCATACCCGCGGGCCGTCAGGAGAGATGGCTGACTTTGAGGTCACCCACACCTTTGGCTATTATCCTCTACAGCAGTTCCTGATCCCTTTTCCGGGCGGCAGGATGCAATGCCTTCCCATTGCCTGGGATGTGGATAAAAAGAAATGGTTTCATCTTTATCCGGATCTTGATCTTGATCCTGAGGAGTGGATCTACTGGACCAACCAGGGCCAGAACTGGAATTCCATGTGTGCAGATTGTCATTCCACTGAGCTGCAAAAGAATTATGACCCGGTCACGGGTACCTACAATACACAATGGGCAGAAATTAATGTGGGTTGCGAGGCCTGTCATGGCCCCGGATCAAAACATCTTGTCTGGGCTGAGTTGCCGGAGATGGCAAGAGTAGATAATGATGGTCTTTTGGTTCAGACTTCAGGCATAAACAATCGGCAACAGGTAGAACTTTGTGCACCTTGTCATTCCAGACGTTCCATGCTGGGTGATTATACTCATCGCCAGCAAGATCTGCTTGATACTGAAACACCAAGGTTGCTTGAAGATGGCTTGTATTACAACGATGGCCAGATCCGGGATGAAGTGTATGTATATGGTTCCTTTGTGCAGTCAAAAATGTACGCCAATGATGTGCGCTGTTCAGATTGTCACAATGTGCACAGCATAAAGCTGCACCAGGAGGGGAATGCGCTCTGTCTGCAGTGTCATCAGGCCTCTCTCTATGATGACCGGGAGCACCACTTTCACAAAAAAGAAGGAGAAAAAGGGGATCCAATCCGCACACCCGATGGGACAATCCTTTTTGCGGTTGGTACCGGGGTTGAGTGCATCCAGTGCCATATGCCGGGGCGGACGTATATGGGCAATGATTACAGACCGGATCATTCCATTCGTATACCTCGTCCGGATCTCAGTGTGGAACTTGGAACTCCCAATGCATGTAACCGCTGCCATATTGATAAAAACAATGAATGGTCTGCCGGATTCACTCAAAAATGGTATGGCAGTAAAAAGAAATTTCATTTTGGAAGTACGTTCAGCGCTGCTCGTAATGCTGAACCACAGGCCAGAGAGGATCTGATTCAGATTGTCTCTGATAATCTGTCACCTGTTCTTGTTCGGGCAACTGCTCTTTCCCTGCTTGGCAGATACCTGGGAGACAATGTTACTGCCGTCTTTCGACAGGCTCTTGAGAGTGATGAGGCGATTTTCCGAAGAACCGCGCTCATGTTTCTGCCTCGTCTTTCACCGGAAGAATCGATGCAGCTGATCGGGCCTTTGCTGGGTGATCCGGTTAAGGGCGTTCGGATTGAGGCTGCCAGGGCGTTAACGCGTGTTCCAGCAGATCTTCTTCCAGAACGCTGGAACGAGTCTTTTCAGTTGGCGCTTGAGGAGTTTGAGGCGATTGCACTCTATTCAGCGGATTTCGCCGCCTCCAGACTTAATCTCGGAGCGCTGTATACTTACCTGGGGCAAGAGGATAAAGCAGAGGAAAATTTTAAAAAGGCTGTTGCTATTGATCGTGATTTTTATTCAGCCAGGACAAATCTGGCAGTCCTTTATAGCAGGCAGGGGAAAAATAATCTGGCCGAAAAACAGTTACGCAAAGCGCTCAGCGTGAATTCGGATTTACCGGATGTCCATTACTCTCTCGGTCTACTCCTTTCTGAGCAGAAGCAGTATGAGGGAGCGGTGCAACATTTACGTGAGGCAGTTGCCGGGATGCCTGATAACGCTCGAGCACATTATAATCTCGGCCAGCTTCTTGTTTTTCTGCGTCAGGATAAAGAGGCGGAAATGGCTTTGAGGAAAACCATTGACATAGAGCCGGAAAACATGGGCTATCTGCAGGCAATGGCACAATTTTATCTGGCAAGGGGCTTTTCTTCAGAAGCACGGGCGATTGCTGAGCAGATGCTTGTGCAGGCTCCCGATAATCCTTTGGGCATGCAGTTGTTGAACTATATTAATGCCAATGCCGGTGAGGAACGGTAAGCCGGTATTAAGGGCGCATTCAACAATAACTTCGTACTCTGAGGCGCAATATAAACATTTAGAAAAACGCTATGCGATTATTTAATCCTCAACGTAGCTCGGCTACGTCTGCGGTTAAATAATCACAGATCGCTTCCCTAAACATTCATCTTACACCTCATAATTACGAACTTATTTTTGAATGCGCCCTAAGAAGACGATTTCACATTCGGGCAGAACAGGGTCTGCATGGTTTTCATCAATTCGATGATGCGCGGATCGTGGATACGGTTATAAATAAAATTGGCATCTTTGCGGTAGTCAATAATTCCCTGGCTGCGCAGGATATTCAGATGCTGTGAGACATTGGCATTGGTCGTCTTCACTTCTTCCCTGATATCGCCAACAGAGAGTTCCTGATCCTGTAACAGGCAGAGAATTTTTAGACGAATGGGGTGGGACATGGACTTCAGCAGTTTAGACATGGCATCTATTTGGTCATTTTCCATGGTGCTCCTCGTAAAAAGTAAAGTTACTGAATTAACGTGTTGGGACAGGTAGCTGTTCGCTCTTTGGAAAGAGGAACAGGTAAAGCAGTCCTGATAGTCCAGCCATACAAATATACATATACATATCCGGAAGGATTCTATTTTCCGGACGAAAGAGTGCAAGAAGTGAAAGCAGGGGAAGAATCTGGTAGGCCAGGCGATGACTGAGCATTAGTTCCCGTATGATATATATATGAATCATCGGACCAATAAGACCCAGTATTAATGAAACATTGGAATTTGCCTGCAGATACATAAAAAGAAATTGCTTGATTGTCAGCAATACCAACAGGAGAAGCAGAAACAGAGTAATCGGCAATGTGTTTTTTCTACGGTTTTCAAGGGGTAGATTGTTGAGCAGATGTGTCAGCTCATACCTGTTTGTCTCTGTAGCCAGGGTTTTGTATATTGTCTTTTTGCTCTGCTTTTTCCGGAGCAGGCTTTTTATTTCTTTTTCAAGAGTTTGTCGCATTGCTTAAATGATGTCGTTTTGAAGCTTAGTGCCTTACTCCTTAATTCCTGTCATAAAAAACAAGAAAACCGGAGAGTGATTTGAAATGAATAAGTTACAAGTACCACCAAGGCACTTATGCCGGCTTATTTAGCGTTTACCGGTGTCAGTTTATAAAAACTGTTTTGTGGAAAAATCCTAACAGTTTGAAAAGTTAGTGCCTTACTCCTCAAAAGCTGTCACTCTTTTCAGTACCCCCTTGAGGGGTATAAAAAACAAGAAAATGAAAAGTTCGTTTAACATTAGCAAGTTGGATATACCAACAAGGCACTTATGCCGGCCTCACTTACCGTTTACCGGTGTTAGTGCCTTACTCCTCAAAAGCCGTCACTCTTTTCAGTACCCCCTTGAGGGGTATAAAAAACAAGAAAATGAAAAGTTCGTTTAACATTAGCAAGTTGGATATACCAACAAGGCACTTATGCCGGCCTCACTTACCGTTTACCGGTGTTAGCTTATCAATACTGGTTTTTATAGAGAAAGGAAAGAAAAATATTAAACTCTAACATAAGGGAATTTGATATGTCGATCAATTTTTTTTATTTGACAAAAACCCTGTAAAAGAGAGTATGGTAGGGCCTCTTTGAGAAAAGTTTCAGTGTCGAAGGTAATATGAAATTATCAGTATAAGTGTTTGAATTGAGGGCAATTATCAGTCGAATTGATGGTTGTTCTCTTGAGTGATCTTAGAAAAATGATTCAGAATGGAGAATGATAAATGAGTTCAAGTGACGATAAAATCGAAAGCATGTTGAGTGAAGGACGGGTTTTTGAGCCTCCTGTAGAGGGAAGAGATGCAGCCTATGTTGGAAATATGGATGCCTATAATGCGGCCTATAAAAGATCCATGGATGATCCAGAGGGGTACTGGGCAGAACGTGCAGAAGAGCTGGTGACCTGGGACAAGAAATGGGACACCGTGCTTGAGGCTGATTTTGACAAGCCTGAGTTTAACTGGTTCAAAGGCGGAAAGCTGAATATCTCTTATAACTGCCTTGATCGTCACCTTGAAAACGGACGCCGCAATAAGGCTGCTCTTATCTGGCAGGGTGAGCCTGAGGAAGATGTGAAGGTTTACACCTATCAGATGCTGCATACTGAAGTCTGTCGGTTTGCCAATGTCCTGAAGAAGAAGGGTGTGAAAAAAGGTGATCGTGTTTCCATCTACCTGCCCATGATTCCTGAATTGTCCATAGCGCTTCTTGCCTGTGCACGAATTGGTGCCATGCACTCAGTGGTTTTTGCAGGATTTTCCGCCATTGCACTCCAGAGTCGTATCCAGGATTGTGAGGCCAAGGTTCTTGTTACTGCTGACGCTGTTATTCGTGCAGGAAAGACCATTCCACTGAAACCAAATGCTGATGAAGCCTTGAGCGAATGTGACACCATTGAAAATTGTATTGTTGTTAAACGTGGTGGCAACGATGTCCCCATGACTGAGGGACGCGACAGCTGGTGGCACGATGAAGTGGCGGCTGATGATATTGCTCCAACCTGCGAGCCTGAGTCCATGGATGCTGAGGATATTCTTTTTATCCTGTACACCTCCGGTTCTACCGGTAAACCAAAAGGTGTTGTTCATACCACTGGCGGCTATCTCACCTATGCCATGCACACCTGTCAGTATGTCTTTGATATGAAAGATGATGATGTGTACTGGTGTACTGCTGATATCGGCTGGATCACCGGACATTCCTACATCCTCTACGGACCTCTTGGGCTCGGTGCTACTTCTGTTATGTTTGAGGGCGTTCCTACTTATCCCGGGCCGGATCGTTTCTGGAAGATCGTTGAGAAGTTCCAGGTCAATACCTTCTACACTGCACCCACTGTTATTCGTGCGCTCATGCGTGATGGTGACGGGCCGACCAAACGGTACGATCTTTCCAGTCTCCGTATCCTTGGTTCTGTTGGTGAGCCAATCAACCCAGAGGCCTGGATGTGGTACCATGTAAATATTGGTAAAGAAAAGCTGCCCATTGTTGATACCTGGTGGCAGACTGAAACCGGTGGAATCATGATTTCACCACTGCCTTATGCCACACCTACGAAACCGGGTTCTGCAAGCTATCCGCTTCCCGGTATTGATGCTGCTATTTTCAATGAGGAAGGTGAGGAAGCCGGCCCTAATGAGGGTGGTCATCTTGTTATTCGTAAACCATGGCCTGGAATGCTTCGTGGTGTGTTTGGTGATCCTGCACGTTACAAGAAGACGTATTTCAGCCGTTACGACAATACCTATGACCCTGAAGACGGTGCCCGCAAAGATGAGGACGGGTATTTCTGGATCATGGGTCGTCTTGATGATGTTGTAAATGTTTCCGGTCATCGTCTGGGAACTGCAGAGATTGAGTCAGCGCTGGTTTCCCATCCACAGATTGCAGAAGCTGCAGTTGTTGGAATGCCGCACAAGATCAAGGGACAGGCCATCTATGCCTTTGTTACTCCAAACACCGGTGTTGAGCATAGTGATGAATTGCTTGTAGAACTGAGAATGCATGTTCGTAAAGAGATTGGACCCATTGCAACACCGGATGCCATCCAGTATGCGCCCGGTCTGCCAAAGACCAGAAGTGGAAAGATCATGCGTCGGGTGCTGAGAAAAATTGCAGCCAATGATTTTAAAGATTTTGGTGACACCTCAACCCTTGCCGATCCTTCAGTTGTTGATGATCTGATTGACCGTAAGAAAGCACTGGACAGCAAATA
>JAYEOK010000293.1:0-7996 GCA_034722915.1 Thermodesulfobacteriota bacterium
TTACGTTTTAAACCGTGGCTTCGTTAACCCAAAAGTCATGAAGGTTACAGAAACTGGTACCGAAAATTTTTCCTTTATAGCCTGCAGGCAACTCAAAGCTGGATTTGGCCTCAGCATCGGTGGGAGTGAATACCTTTGCGCCCACAACAGTTCCATCTTCCAGAACCAGGGTGTGCCTTACAATATAATGTTTTTCTGACATGCCGTGTTTGGTGAAAAGTGTCACTTTGCTTCCTTCTATGGTAACAGATGGCAGATGGCTGCCTACTTTCTTACCCCATTGTCCTGGGTTTTCTGCTGTGTAAACAACGTTGGTATAGGCTGCTGCTGTTGATGCACCAGCAAGATTTGCAGAACTGACAACCAATGCTGAAGCTGCTACTAAACCACCTTTGAGGAAATTTCTTCTGTCTGTCATGGGCTTACTCTCCTGTTGTAGTACCCTGGAAATCATTTTTTGATTTTTTGTTATTTAAAATGATTTCGTGAAGGTCTTTTATACCCCTCAATGGGGAACTATAAAAAGTTCTCAGTTTAATTTTGATAACCAGGGCCTTTATTGATAATGATTACTGATTGCTAATATATATTATATATGCCCATTGTCAAGTAATAGTTAGTCCTTCCTTTTTTTTTTCGACATTTTTAACCTTGAAGATGTTTTTACAGGTGCATTCATCACAAGGATAAGATGAACTGCTCGTTATACCGTTTTGGGGTGTAACGTATCTGGTAGAGCTCTGCGCTGTAAGAGTTATGGAGCAGAGATCCAGCTGGGTTGTATACACCGCAGAGCGATGTGGGAATTTATTTTGAAAAAAAGTGGACGGTGCTCACTCTGTGAGCACCCAAGTGTGTTACGGTGGTAAGTATGAAACAACAAATACAGCAACAAATCACTGCCATAGAGAATGAATATAGTGTGAAAACCTGTTTTTATCATTACCTGCACATGGCAAAACGAAACTACCGGGAATTTTTGAAGGGAGACACCGTCTGGCTAAAAAAATATTTGTATGTTCTGCGACCGGTTCTGGCGCTGCAATGGATGGAACAGTCAACAAAAGTGGTTCCGGTTCGGTTTGATGATCTTCTTGAGACAATTCTGCCAAGTGGGGAAACCCGACGAGCTATTGATCAGCTGCTGGTTATGAAGAAACAGGGAATGGAGGCAAAACATGGCCCGGCTATCCCTGCGATAAATATATTTTTGAATGCGGAACTTTTGCGGCTGGAATCTTTGGTTGGGGAGCAGGGTAAGTGTACAGACTTCTATTGATCCGTTGAATGATTTGTTTCGGGAAATGCTGGGTGAAGTGTGGGGATGACGATTTTGTTTTTTAACTATTTGCTGATGAACACGGGAGAACTATGGAATTTTTAACAGACCTGAAAGCCATACTGCACTCAAAACGGGCAAATATTTTCTACCTTGAAAAGTGCCGTGTGATGCAAAAAGGCGGGCGTGTCCTGTATCTCACCGAAGAACGGACAGAAAAACAATATTGGAATATTCCCATTGCCAATACCACAGCGATATTGCTCGGAACCGGGACATCTATTACCCAGGCAGCAATGCGGATGCTGGCTTCTGCTGGTGTGTTGGTAGGTTTTAGTGGCAGTGGCGGTACACCACTGATTGCTGCCAATGAAGTTGAGTGGTTATCACCTCAAAGTGAATATCGACCAACAGAATACATTCAAGGGTGGATGTCGTTCTGGTTTGAGGAAGAAAAACGGTTGAAAGTGGCTAAACGATTTCAACAATTACGCATTGAATATTTGCAAAATGTCTGGAGCAAAGATCGCGACCTGCAGAGTGATGGTTTTTTCGCAGATGATGTTGATATTGACCAGGCTCTCACAGGATTTCTAGCAAGAATAGAACGTAGCCAAAATGTTACAGATTTGCTGCTAACCGAGGCCCAACTCACGAAAACCCTCTACAAGATTGCTGCAAATCGTACCAAACAAAAAGATTTTATCCGTGATTTTGATACGGTTGATGATGCCAACGCTTTCTTAAATCATGGAAATTATCTGGCTTACGGCCTGGCAGCTACAACGCTTTGGGTGTTGGGAATCCCCCATGGCTTTGCCGTTATGCACGGTAAAACCAGGCGGGGAGCATTGGTATTTGATGTCGCTGATTTGATCAAAGATACCCTTATTCTGCCCTGGGCATTTATTTGTGCCAAAGAGAAAGCAACAGAACAGGAGTTTCGCCAGCAATGTCTGCAGAATTTCACCAAACATAAAGCTTTGGATTTCATGTTTAATACAGTTAAGCAGATGAGTCGGGAGGGTGCCTCGCTATGATGGTCACCTTTGTTGCCCAATGTGAAAAAAAGTCTCTTAATAAAACCCGCCGGGTACTTGATGCCTTTGCCAACCGCATTGGTAGTAGAACATGGCAGACTGTGATTACCCTTGAAGGTTTAAAGGCAGTGAAAAAACTCCTTCGTAAGACTGCTTCAAAGAATACTGCAGTTTCTTGTCACTGGATTCGGAGTCGCAGCCGAAGTGAATTGGTATGGATTGTTGGTAATCGAAATAAGTTTAATATATATGGGTATTTTCCTGTTAATTATACAGATGGAGAATTGTTTATGGACGAGATTGAAGTAAAGACAGGTAAGATTTTTGCAAATACAAAAAACCAGTCACTTACTCACCATTTGTTTGCTGTGGGCTATGTTGCCTATCAGATTATTCAGCAATTTGTTGATGATGAAATGTTGGCAAAAGCTGTTTTTGTTGCAGGTTGTTTACATGATCTTGGGAAAATAGATCTAGCTTTTCAGGAATGGTTAACAGGGGAACTAAACAAGAAAAAACAATCAGACTTGCCGAGTGAAGGTCAGCATATCGAGAAAATGTCTGGAAAATTTTCTTTTGAGAATCACCCTCGCCATAATGAGATATCGTTGTTGTTATACTTTTTGTTGAATGATGGTTCGTATAAGAAAATCAATAAACCCAATAAAAATAGGATAAAGCATCTTTTATATTGGCATCATGCCAAACCCATAAGAAAGACTGAATTCAAAAAACTGGATACAGTTTATAAAAAGTTAAAAAAGAACATAGGTGATGGAAATTTTAAAACAATTTTTCAGACAACAAGTGGAATTATCAGGGCAGTAGACAATCTAACTGAAAATTATTTTGAAAACATTCCTTTGGTAATTGCTGAAGGACTTCAGGAAAAGATTGATGATGATCGAATTTATGAATTGGATGAGGTCTCATTGCCAACGTACAAACGATATGCTGATGGGAATGACGATGTTAAGGATTATTTGAAAAATATACGTGATAATGCCAAAAACAATCTTGCGAGAGCAGCGGTAATTACAGCGGATAGACTGGTGTCAGCATTGTCTGGAGAACAATTAATAAATTATATCACTGAGAAAAAATTATCTAATTTATTGGATGAAGCCTTAATGCGTGAGCGGGGTTTGAAAACTCAAATACAAGGTTGTCTGGATGGTTTTAATGAACGATTTTCAGGCAGTGATAGAAATCGCTGGCAGGCAGAGGCTGCTGAATCATTAACTAAAGTTGAAGCAGTTGGAGTTTTAAATGGTGCGGCTGGTTGTGGAAAAACAAAAATTGCCCTGGAATGGGCTGTAAATACTAATGCCAAAAAAATTATTTGGATTTGTCCACGGGTGCAGGTTTGTCAGGGTTTGATTAAAGATTTGACAAGTGGTGATTATTTGCCCAAAGCTAAGGTTGAAATTAACACTGGTGAGTTTAAGTTTATTTATCAAGATGGAAAAAAAACTGACACACCAGAAGGACAGGAATTTTCCGGTGATGTGGTAATTACAACCATAGATCAAATTACCAATGCCATTATTACCCATCGAACAGTTACAAGTTTGGTGACCTATATGTCTGCTCATGTCGTTTTTGATGAATTTCATGAATACATCAATATGCCGGCATTAAATTTGCTTTTTGCTGAATTAGTTCAATGTAAAAGATTACAGGAAGACAAGGCAAGAATTCTTTTGGTTTCTGCAACCCCTAATTATTATTTTGTCGAGGAATTTCTTGGTATTGATCAACAAGATATTATAGGCATAGAAAGTTTTAATAAGAGTCAATACCAAATCAGTTTCATTAGTTTTGATGAGTCAAAACAGGACGAGTCGAATCCTCTCTATCAGAGTCAGGTTAAGAATACCTTTGTTATTAGCAATACTGCAATAACGGCTCAAAGAAGTTTTATTGATAAACAAAATTCGGAAAAGTCCATATTGCTCCATTCCAAATTTAAAAAGGAAGATAAGGAAAAATTGTTTGACAAGGTGGTTAATAGTTTCATGCAAAATGGCACACATGAACATGATATATTACGTAGTGGGCCGGTTGTTCAAGCCTCTCTAAATATTAGCTGTGATCATATGGTGACAGAATTTACTCATGCAGAAAACTGGCTTCAAAGGCTTGGACGTTTGGATCGGTTTGGGGAAAACAATGATGTGAGTTTGTATGTTACTGCTATTCCAAAAACTCTGGCAGAAGGTAAACAAAATGGAGCTTGTGCCAGATTCTTAAATTCACTTAATAGCTTGCAGTCGGCTAAAAAATGGTATGAATTTTTAACTGACAAGATTTCGGATCAGGCCATAAGTATTGCGGAAATATATCAACTTTATCAAGAGTTCTATCAAGATGATAGTAACCGAGAGGCTATTGAACAGGATTTTATCAAAGCGTTAAAGAAGAGCGTGGGGGTTATTAACAATAAAGTAATTGATCCGGTTTCTATACCCCGTAAAAAGAAGCTCAAAGATAGCAAGGTCAAGATCAAAAAACATTCATTACGAGGAGATAACCGTTTTGTGCAAATGGCTATTTGTCAAATTAGTAACAGGGACAATATTGAGTTTCCAAACGAATATGCCTACCCCGAAGCTGATCCGGAGGCAAACCTCACGACCTCTGTCGAACTTATCTGTGGTTATGGCGACAGCAAACAAAATTTGTTGGCATTTATGGCAAAAAAACATCACAATATCAAAGACACAAAAAAATCATATAAAGACAAGATGTTGTTAAATGAGGCCAGGAGTCCGGAGGCACCTGTCTATTTAAGTTATATTCCCAATGATTTAAAAAAGGTTGAAGCCCAACCTCATCCAAAAGCAATTTATTACGCCATGGGTAACAGGCAACCGATAGGTGCTATTTCAATTGATCAGCTTATCATTAAAGGAGAGTAAAATGGAAAAAGTAACAGGAATTAAAAGTGTTGATTTTAAGATTAAAGCTCTTGGTCATGGTGTGGTGAATTGGAATGGCCCTACGTCTCTTACAGGTGATGGTGGTAAGACCGTTGACAACCACACTTTACCGAAACTGCGAGGTTACACCAATTTGACTGGGAGAATTAAAGAGGAGACAGGATATAAATATAAAAAAGAAGCAACAGATATCAATTTTAAAGAAACCCCTCTTTATATTAGCCAAAATTGTGTTCGCCATCATCTATTCAAAGATCAAGCCTATGATCTTCATTATGCCAAGGATAAAAATCTGGAGCAGGTTTTAGCCTCAATTACCGGTCTAATTCGAGGATATGTTGTTCCGGCAAGTCAGTGCAAGCGTACGAGTCCACTGCTTATGGAAGATTTTGTAGATCAACTAGGTAATGGGAATTTTGAACAATTTGGCCAGGCAGGAGAACGGGATAGCTCATCCTTTTTTTCAAAAACAACTTTTGGCGATACTGAATATATTTCCTATGGGTCTCTCAGTATAGAGCAGCTGCAGTTCATTTCTCTAGATAAGAAATTTGACAGGGCGTCAATGTCTATACAAGAAGGACAAGGTGAACAAGTGGCTCAGTTGGTGCAAGAGTTTGTTCAGTCACTTGATAAAGATTTGGAGCCTGAAGCCATGTTTCATGCCAACTATGTTCGCAAGGGGACCATTTTTGAGGAAGGTGAAGCAGGTATTTTACTTAATGAAGATGCTATTCAGGCCTTAGTTAAACAGACCATAGAAATGGTTTCTGAGCTGTCAATTCGCCAGGCAAAATCGTATATGTATGTTGATTCAGTATTGGTTGATTATAATGATAGCATTAAAATGATGCGTATTAAGCGAGATGAGGGTGAAATATCAGAACATCCAGATTCGCCCTATGCCATATATTTCTATGCAAAATAGAAGGGGGGAATATGAAAATTCTTATTGCATATGATTCCTCTTGGCGGAATTCTTTTTTAGACGGCAATAATAATGAGAAGTTACCTGAAAAAGGGAGAAAATTTATTGGTTCCATGACAAATTTGAAGAAAGAGGGGAACTTCATCGAACGAGAAGTGACTCTTGATACTGTCATGGGAGTATTAAATCGTTTGATTGGAGATCAAAAAAAATTGTATCAGGCCAGAAGTGAGGAATATGGTTCGTATTATTTTAAAGACATTGAGCAACTAATAACGTTTAAAGATAAAGGGAAGCCAGTCATTACTAATGAAATGACATATATAAGAAATATAACCGGGAGTACGGATCAAAATTCTTATACGGGAATGGTCAAAGCAAATGATGTAGTGTTTTCTTCTGATTTTTCATCTGAATTTTGGGGGGTCTTATCTCTAGATTTCGACGAGTTGTGTCAATTTGTAGTTTTTGATAAAAAGGTTGAAAAACTATGGCAAGCAGATCCATTAATGATCAGTGCAAGATTTGCAGTATTGGGAAAAGAAAAAGTAGTTGAAAAGGAAGGTTTAGTAAATGATGCTCTAGCTGTGTTAGACGGCCATTTTCCTGAAACAAATTATTTGAACAATAAGGGTAAGGTTGTACCTGTTAATGTATATTGTTCTTCTTTGTATTTGCAATTTCACCGACTTTCAGGGCATTCTGATATGAGTTCACTGGTCTCTAGGCGAGGCACTATCAGTGGTATCTCAAAGCGTAGTTTTACTAAAAAAGATTTTATGAACCGGTTTACCACGGGGGATAAAAAGAAAATATGGGGGAACCCATATGTACGTAAAGAAAGAATTAAAGGCATTGGAGAGGTCGTTTCCATGATGACTAAGGCCAGTGGGCAGCTGGAAATAGAGATCCCAGTAGTGCGCGAAAAGGCATTGGAAATAAAAAGCATGATCCAGAACGCTGGTGTCTCCAGTTTTTATTTGGGAAAAAAAGGTCTGGCTTATGTTTCAAAAATTCGGATTTAATTCAGGAGACAATTATGGATCATTATACAGATGTTACAATTATGCCTGATGCCGAAATGCGAGAGAATGTATTGTTGAATAAGGTATATACTAAATTGCATAAAGCTCTGTCGTCATTGGGATCCACTGATATTGGAGTTAGTTTTCCAGACTATAACATTAAACTTGGTAGAGTGTTGCGAATACATGGCACAAGTAGCAGATTGGCGGAATTGCAGGCAATGAACTGGCTAGGTGGTTTGGTGAGTTATTGTGATGATTTGTCAATAACGCCCATTCCTACAAATGGTGTTAGTTATCGCACGGTATCACGCAAACAGGTCAATATGACCGCAGCTAAACTCAGAAGGTTGATTAAACGAGGTTCAATTCCAGATGCGGAAGTAAAAATATATAAAGCAAATATGTTTAAACAAGGATTGAATAATCCTTATCTAGAGCTGCAAAGTGCCTCTAATGGTCACAAACATCGGCGTTATATATCTTTTGGAGAATTAGTTGAGATGGCAACAGCAGGTCAGTTTGATCAATTTGGTTTGAGTAAGGATGCAACCGTGCCATGGTATAGGTAAAAATGTTTTTTTTATGAATAAAATTTTGTTCCAGTAAAATTATCGACAAATCAATACGCTACGCCTTGGCGTTTTTTGATTCGTTAAATGTGGAAATATGATTTATGTTTTTGTTTTCAAAGGTTTTTTTGCAATAAGGTCGTTGTTCACTGCCGGATAGGCAGCTTAGAAATTGGAAAATAGTAGGCATTGACGTTTCGAGATGTTCAC
>JAYEOK010000294.1:0-1773 GCA_034722915.1 Thermodesulfobacteriota bacterium
AAAGTTCTGACATGATATTTGGCAATTTAAAACCGGCAAGAAAACGCGATGCTTTGAACCTATTTTTTGAAATTAACATACGAGACATCAACTAGTTATGAAATTTAAATAGGTTCGTTTCACGTTCCTCTTTTCGCAAACATAAACAGCCAAAAAACCCGTCAAGACTTTTGGGACGGGGTACTAGCATTGCGAGGTGATTATTATGAAACATACAGCAAAACTATTTATGAATGGCCGTAGCCAAGCAGTAAGGCTTCCTGTAAATTATCGATTCGATTGTGACGAAGTGTATATTCGGAAAGATCCCGAAAGCGGTGATGTTATCATTTCTAAGAAGCCAGGGTCGTGGGATGATTTCTTTAAATTACTAGAGACCATAGATATACCAGAGGATTTCATGACTGAACGAGATAATGAAATTCCACAAGGTCGGGATTTATTCTAACACCGGTAAACGGTAAGGTAAGCCGGTAGAAGTACCTTGCAGATAGAGGCAACTTGTTGAGTACCAATCAACTTCTCAAGTTTCTTGTTTTTTATACCCCTCAAGGGGGTACTGAAAAGAGTGACAGGAATTAACGAGTAAGGCACTGATATGGAAAAACAACGGTATATGCTCGACACGAATACTGCCAGCTATATCATTAAAGGGAAACCTGTAGCCGTAAGATATCATCTGCAGAATGTGCCTATGGCAAATGTATGCATCTCTACAATTACGGAAGCAGAACTTCTGCGTGGTGTGGCCAAAAAACCAGAAGCAAAGCGCTTGCCGTTAGTAGTTAAGGAATTTTTACTACGGGTAGAAATACTGTCTTGGGACTCGGATGCCGCAAACGCCTATGCTCAATTGCGAACGGCCTGTGAAAATGAAGGCAAGCCATTGGGTACGATGGATATGCTAATCGCAGCTCATTCAGTTGCTGCAGGCACTGTACTGATAACCAACGATAAGGCATTTTATAACGTAAAACACCGTCTAGCATTGCAAGACTGGACAGAGCCTATTTGAGCAATCTGATGGTCTTATAGTAACTTTTCGTACCGTTGGAATCCAAACCCCTAAACCATGCTGGAATCCTAGGAGGCTGTCCGAGAATGCACTTTTCCCCCATCTCTTCGTTATTTACAAAATTTTATCCTCGGAATATCAACTATATGCCTGTGGTAAAATTTTGCAAATGCCTCGATTTGAGAAAAAATTGCTATTCTCGGACAAGCTCCTAGTAGCGCAGCTTTCGAAGACGGCCTATACAAGATGGAAACAACGCATAAATATGGTTCAAGAGAGAAAGGTCATTGCTCTGACCAGGCGCGACAAGATAGACATCAAAGATTAAGAATATCAGAATAGGTGTCAAAGCGACAATTCATACGAAAAAATGTATGATAGATGATGGGCTGCGTGAAGAAGATATACAGGTATTGCACAATGGTATTGATATTGATGTCTGACGTTCAGAGTTGGGAAAGCCTGTGCTGCGCCAGGAACTATATATTGGTGACAATGAACTTCTCGTAGGAACGGTTGCCAGAATAGCAGCACAGCATAAAGATCTACCTACCTTTTATCAGGTTGCAGCAGAGGTCTGTAAGAGGATGCCCAATGTGAAATTTGTTATTGTTGGTGATGGTCATGGGGAAACAGGTTTTCTTTCCCCTATACGGGACATTAAAAGTATGAGTAATCAAGTGGTCGCACTTTTGGAAGATGCGGACAGGAGAACGCAATTTGGGCAAAACGCAAGAAAACGTATTGAGAAGGATTTT
>JAYEOK010000295.1:0-26087 GCA_034722915.1 Thermodesulfobacteriota bacterium
GTTCCTCATTGCCGCAGGCACCGGGTTTGGTGTGGTGACAGCAATCTGGCTGATCAGTCGTCGCCTTTTTGATGACCGGCAACGCCTGGTACTTGATTGTCTTTCCAGTGTCAGAGAGCGGTAAATCATTCTTTTCTGCTTGTGTTTTTTTCTGTTTTATTGTTCATTTGCCAGTAACATAAAAAAGTTAAATAGTCTAATTATAGAGTTCTTTCATACTTAGCATCGGAGGTTCCAGATGGGAAAAAAAATTGTAATTGTAGGTGGAGTTGCCGCCGGCCCTAAAGCAGCGTGTCGTGTAAAACGCCTGATGCAGGATGCCGAAGTAACGATTATCGATCAGGATACCCTGATTTCGTATGGTGGCTGCGGAATTCCTTATTATGTCTCCGGTGATGTCTCCGATGAAGCGGAGCTGCGTTCCACCAGCTTTCATATGGTACGCGACGAAGATTTTTTTAAGAATGCCAAGGGTGTAATTGTAAAAAGTGGAACCCGGGCACTGGCCATCAATCGCCAGGATAAAACAGTCAAAGTGCGAATTCTTGCAAGCGGTGAAGAACAGGATATCCCTTACGATACTCTGATGATTGCCACCGGCTCCCGGCCTTTTATTTTGCCTATTCCAGGTGCTGATCTCGATGGTGTATTTACAATTTCCGATTTGCACAAAGCCATTGAAATAAAAGACCGTATCGCTAAAGGAAAGGTTGATAAGGCGGTGGTCATAGGGGGCGGAGCCATTGGACTTGAAATGGCTGAAGCCTTTAAGGATCTGTGGGGAGTAACAACAACTGTCGTTGAGTTTATGCCCCAGGTTTTGCCGCGAATTGTTGATGCTCCCATGGCTTCCATGCTCACCAAACACATACGTGATAATGAAGTTGATGTTTTTCTGAGCGAAGGTGCCACAGAAATCCTTGGCAAGGATGGTAAGGTTACAGGTCTTCGTACTGCAAAACAAACCATTGATGCCGATATTGTAATCATGGCAGCGGGTGTCAGACCGCGATCAGAGATTGCAGCGGACGCCGGTCTGCAGATATCCCCCATGGGTGCCATTGTGGTTAATGAACGGATGCAGACTTCTGATCCTTCCATTTATGCTGCAGGAGATTGTGTGGAAGTGATGCATCTTGTTACGGGCAAGAAATTCTATGCGCCTCTTGGCTCACTTGCCAACAAAGAAGGCAGGGTTGCCGGCGACAATATGGCTGGTATTCCTTCAATCTTTAAAGGTGCCATTGGAAGTTTTATCATGAAGGCCTTTGATGTGTGTATCGGGGCCACAGGGCTCAGCCTTGAGGTGGCACTGGCCGAAGGATATGACGCGGACGTTGCACTCACTGCCCCTTCTGATCGTGCTCATTTCTTCCCTACGGAGTCTGTTGTCTGTTTTCAGATGGTTTTTGACCGTCGTACCCGCAAGGTTCTCGGGCTTCAGGGATTTGGTCCAATGGGTGACGGAATTTCAGCCCGCATTGATGCTGCAGCTGCTTATATTGCCATGGGAGCAAGTATTGATGACTTTGGAACCCTTGAGATGGCTTATGCACCACCATTCTCAGCAGCGATTGATTCTATTAATGCCCTGGCCTATGTCGCCGACAACCTCTGTGACGGACGTTTGCGGAAATCAAGTCTTGATACTTTTCTTGCCTGGATGGACGATTTTTCAACCCAGTCCGACTGGCTGGCTCTTGATATCAGACATCCCATAGAAGCCGGGCCATTTGTGGAAAAATTTGGCGCTGACAAGTGGCTTGCCATTCCATACAATGAAATTCGTGTGCGGTATAAAGAACTTCCAAAAGATAAAAAGCTTATTATTCTTTGTGACGCTGGAACAAGATCCTTTGAGATGCAGACTTTTCTGGACAGTGTTGATATTCAAAACACGCAAGTAGTCAGCGGTGGCTTAAATATGATCCGTCGAATGGGAGTGGATTGGTATCCAGGATAAGTAGCATCACCCGCAGGAGAGGCTCTGTCCTCTTCTGCGATTCCCCCTTCCTCTTTTTTATCTTCAGCTAGACAGCCATCTCTTTTTTGTGGTATCGTTAGATTGTGTCAAGCCAGTCATAGATGAAAACTCCTTTTTCAGTTGCATTTTTACGTAAAATTCATTGCAGGGATTTCAAAGTTTAGAAAAATGTATACGATCAGATTGGATTTTTAAAAGGACATTTCATGGCAGATTTAAATACTCAATATATGATAGATGAGGTTCGGGATAATATCCAGACAGGCGATACTCTGAAAGCTAAACTTGTACTTTCCCATCTTAATGATCTTGATCTGAAAACCCAGAATAGACTGATTTATGAATTGTCACGTGGTGACGTGAAGTTTACCGTGCCGATTTTTCTTCATCTGATGACGGAACATGTTGAAATTGTCGATAAGTTACCAATAATCAAAGAGACATTGCTTTCCAATCTTCTTGCCTACCCTGAGATGCTCATTGAATTTCTCTCTGATCCAATAATTAAGGATAAGACTCATCTTATCAATGTAGCTGGCGAATTACGCTTTGAAGAAGCAGTTCCCGCCTTACTGTATTTGGTGGCAAATTCACAGGATGAGGCTGAAATAAGTCTGATTGTTGAAACCCTTGGCATGATAGGTGATCCGCAGGCAATCAACACGCTGACTGATTTCCTCTATGCGGCTAATAGAGATTTGATCATCACTGCCATTCGGGCTCTTGGACAGGTTGGAACGCAATCGGCCATGCATCGTCTGGGCGAACGAATGGGAACCGATAATGAGATAGATCATATGATTCTCTCCGTTTTTGCTGATGTTCAGGATCCGGTTGCTTTAGAAAAGTTGAACGATACTCTTGCGTCACATTATGCCCATATGCGTATTTATGCCAAGCAGGAGCTGGTACGGATTGGTGCCAAAGCTGTTCCTGCTCTCATTGAGAATCTCCTGCAGGATGATCCGGATTTTATAATCCATACCCTGAATGTACTTGGCGATATTGGAGATGAGTCTGCCATCATGCCTATCAGGAAACTTCTGGGGAAAGAGCCCAAAAGTGCCAATGTGCGTTTTGCAGCCTATGAAGCTCTTGCTCTTCTCCCTCTTCGTAAAGGGGCCTACACGTTAACCGCAGGGCTCAGTGATCCCGAAGATCATGTGTGTGTGGCAGCGGCAAGAGCCATTGATCAAAATTATTCGGAGATACTGGCCGCCGGCATAAAAAATTTGTTGCGCAACAAAGATGATGAGGCAAGGCATATCACCAAAATTATTGTTAATGCCCAGGTTGATAAGATATTTTTAAGTCTGGTGGATGAAGAGTTTTTTCAGGAACTCGCCCTTATCTATCTTCCTCATGCTCACAAGGATACCAGAGAGCATTATGCGAAAATTTTAGCTGAAAACGGTTTTGAGAATTTTGCTAAAAAGTTAACTGGCGAGGAAGAGGGTGAAAACAAGGTTAAAATAGTAGCTGTAGACGATTCTCGGATGATTCTTAATATCTATAAGGCAACACTTCATGAGTTGGGCTTTGAGCCTGTCCTCTTTGAATTTCCGGCAACGGCCATAGAGTGGCTGCAGAAGGAAAAACCGGCAATGCTACTCACTGATTTGAATATGCCGGAGATTTCCGGAGTACAGCTCACAGACGAAATTCGAAAAAAATATTCCTCAGAAGAGTTGCCTATTATCATGGTGACCACTCAGAATGAGGCCAATGACAATGAGGCTGCGTATGAGGCAGGGGTAGATAAGATTATGCAGAAACCTTTTAATGCTGAGATTTTAAAAGCGGCAATGGATGAATATCTGTAACTGTTCAGCAGCATTGCTATACAGTTACATTCGGATGTTTTTCAAATAATTTTGCAATAAATCAAAGTGTCTCCCCACATCTTCAGGTTTGTGGGCATCAGATCCCGGGAGCAGAGGAATCTCCAGTTTCAGTGCCTCCTGGATGATAAAAGGTGCCGGGAAAGGGAATTTTCTGATAGTGAAACCGGAGGTGTTGATTTCCAGGGCCATACTTTTTCTTTTTACTGCTTCAAGAAGTTTTCTTATCTGTCCCAGGTAGTGTTCATCAATTAGAATTCCAGGTTGAAAACGTAAAGCTGCATCAAGATGACAAAGGACTGTGCCGGGAAGAATGTCCACAGCTTCAGTGAGGGTGCTAAAGTAGTTATTGAGAACATTCTCGCAACCTAGTGCTTCTACGGTAAAAATGTTTCTTTCTTTTCTGCTCACCAGATTCAGATGATGTTTTTTTTCAGGAAGAGGCATGAAATGGTAGGACACCCCAATCCTGTCCCATTTCCTTTTTTTTAAACGCTCGAGCAGTTCTTTTTTATGGGTGGGGCTGTATCCCACCTCTACTCCAAGGGATATCCGGATTCTGTCTCTGTATTTGTCCTGTAACTGTTTTCCTTCGGTGAAATACGTATCAAAATCGTCTTCCGTGAGCCATGTGGTTTCGAAATAGTGGACCCCTGCCTCCATATGCTCAAGGAAGACAATTTCTTTCAGGTCTGCAGCTAAAGCACTTAAGACGTAGCTCTCCATTTCGCCGCTGGCATGATGGCAATACTTTGTGTGTACATGTCCATCCGAATGCAGAGGCAACTTGCAGGGGAGGGGAGTTTTCATGGAATATGGAAGGATGGGGGGGGTCAGGCGTTTCCTTTAGGGAAAAAATGGACTACGCCGTCGATCTCCGATGTGTCACACACATGGCCGACAGCAAGTTCAAGTTCAAGGAATTCTTCAACTCCTTCCGGGGGGAAAGCCAGCGCCGGCCCTTGGGGAAGGTGGTAAATCAGAGTATGAACTCTGGAAAAATCTACGGGTCGAACAAAAAGTTTCATGCAATATATCCAAATAAAGAAGAGTGATAATGAGTTGTAATCGTCGACTATAAGTATGTTTCGGGCAAATCGCAAGGAAATTGGACTAAAAATTAAGGAAAACCTGAAATGCGGGAAGCTGTATGGAAATAGGTTTGACACGGCCCTGCTATGTGTTTATCATATGAAGTTCATCGAATGTAAATTTAGCCTCTCAAGGAGAGGTCTAACGGAATAAAAACGAATAACAAAAGGTGTTGGAATGAGCGAACAGGATATATCCAGTAAGGAAAAAACATTATTTGGAAAGGGACTGAACCCTTCCAATATTCTTCCCCGAAAGTTGACCATGGAGTCTAAGATTAAGTTCCGTTGTCATCCGGGAGTGGAGTGTTTTACTGCCTGTTGTCGCGGCATTAAAATTGTCCTTACCCCTTATGATATTCTCATGCTCAAAAAACGTTTGAATATCCCTGCTCATGAGTTTCTTGAGCAGTATACAACCCCTGTATATCTTGAAAAGACCGATATGCCTGGTGTTGCTTTGAAGCTAGCCGAAGATGGTGATCATAAATGTCCCTTTGTTACTCCAGAGGGTTGTACCGTGTATACTGACCGTCCGTCAGCGTGCCGTTATTATCCTGTTGGCATGGCCGATTTCCATGAGGGTGGCAGCGCAATGGGAGAAGGGCATGATCAGAATGAAGAAGAAAAGTTCTTCTTTATTGTCAAGGAAGATCATTGTAAAGGATTTGAAGAGGACAAGGAATGGACTGTTGCTGAATGGCGTAAAGATCAGGGTGTTGATGTTCGTGATGAAATGAATAAAGAATGGCTGCGTCTGGTCATGCGTCGTAAATCTTTTGGACATCAGGCATCGCTTTCAGAACAGGCAAAACGAATGTTCTTCATGGCTTCCACTGACCTGGATCATTTTCGCAGATTTGTTTTAGAAAGCTCTTTCCTTGATACGTATATCATTGATGATGAAACTGTGGAGAAGATTAAAAATGATGATGTGGAGTTGATGCTTTTTTCTTTTAAGTATCTGGCTAATGCTCTTTTTGGCGCTGAAGGTTTGTCTATGAGAGAGGATAAGATTCAGGCAAAAGTAGAAGAGATCAAGCAACGCCAGGATGATTCGGTACTTGAATCCATTAAGGCGTACAAGGATATCAAGGAAGCAAGAGGTGAAGAAGTAGATCCTGACTTGTAAAGAGTTACCCGGCACCCCGCCACGAAGCCCCTCATGTAGCTTTACTATGATGAGGGGCTCCATGCGCTTCGTGGCGACGAACTGGAAAACTCTTTTGATTCTGTAGTAGTGTAGGAATTAAAAAAAAGGAGCATTGGAAGAATTCTTCCAATGCTCCTTTTTTTAATTCCTACACTTCACTCCAAGCGGAGCCAAGCAGTTTAGCAGGGTAAGCCTAGACTCCCGTGCCTCAGGTTTGTTCGTTCAGGTGTTGTCGTAATAGTGAAGTTATACGACAGGTAAGCGTAGACTCCGATGCCTGAACGAGCAAAGATGAGGTGCTGATGAACTGCGGTTATTTTTCAGGCTCAAGGGATGCTGCCCTTGCCTGGAGAAATTTCCAGCCCTTGGTTACATCATTCTGGGACTGTTCCATGAGCTCATCAGCATGCTCAGGGTTCATCATTTTCAGCATGCGGTAGCGGTTCTCACCCATTGCATATTCCTCAAAAGTCATTGTAGGCTCTTTGGAGTCAATGGAAAGAGGGTTTTTACCTGCTGCTTCAAGATCAGGGTTGTAGCGGTAGAGAGGCCAGTGACCACATGCTACAGCCTTCTTCTGCTGGTGCAGACCCTTGGTCATGTTGATACCATGGTTGATGCAGTGTGAGTATGCGATAATGAGAGATGGTCCATCATATGCTTCTGCCTCTGCAATTGCTTTTGCAACCTGAGTCGGGTTGGCACCTATGGCAATCTTGGCTACATAAACGTTGCCGTAGGTAGAGAAGATCATACCTATATCTTTCTTTGGCATCTTCTTTCCACCAGCTGCAAACTGCGCAGTGGCTGCACGGGGAGTAGATTTAGACATCTGACCACCGGTGTTGGAGTACACCTCGGTGTCAAGAATCATAACATTTACATTCTCGCCTGAGGCAAGTACGTGATCCAGTCCGCCATATCCGATATCATATGCCCAACCATCACCACCGAAGATCCATACTGATTTTTTCACAAGGTAATCAGCACAACCGAGCAGGCGTTTAGCGATTACACTGTCTGAACCTTCTAGTTTGGCTTTCAGTTTGGCAACCCGGTCACGCTGATCTTCGATATCAGTCTGACTTTTTTGAGAAGCCTTATTGATATCTGTTACCATTTTTTTAGTGATCAGTTTTTCAGCAACTGCCTTGTCCATCAGCTCTACAGCCTGAGAGCCAAGTTTGCTTACTGATGCACGCATACCGAGACCAAATTCAGCGTTATCCTCGAAAAGTGAGTTGGCCCATGCAGGTCCACGTCCGTCTTCACGTTTACAGTATGGAGTTGTTGGCAGGTTACCACCGTAGATGGAAGAACAACCGGTTGCATTGGCAATCAGCATTCTGTCACCAAACATCTGGGTAACAAGTTTGATGTATGGGGTTTCACCACAACCGGCACATGCGCCGGAGAACTCAAACAATGGGCGAAGCAGCTGGCTTCCCTTGATGGTCGCAGGGTTAACGTCAGCCGGGTTAGTCTCGGGAAGGCTGAGGAAGTAGTCCACGTTTTCGGCCTGGGCAGTACGGATTTTTTCGCTGTTTGCAACCATCTGCAGTGCTTTCTCGCCTTTTTTGCCAGGACATACATCCATACACTGGGTACATGAGCAGCAATCCTGGGTGAAGACCTGAATAGCAAAATCGGAACCCTTAAAGGTTTTACCAACCGCAGGAATGGATTTGAAGCTCTTGGGAGCTTTAGCCATTTTAGCAATTTTCATACGAATTGCAGCATGAGGGCAAACAAGTGAACACTGACCACACTGGATGCAGTTCTCTTCAAGCCACTCTGGTACGTGAACACCGATATTCCGTTTTTCGTACTGGGTGGTTCCTGTGGGCCAGGTACCATCATTAGGCATCTCAGACACTTTGACCTGATCACCCTTGCCTTCCATCATTTTGGCAGTAACATTTTTGACAAAGTCAGGAGCAAAATCAGGAACGGTTGGAGGCATCTCATGACCGCTGGTGGATTTGGCAAGTTTTACTTTGACGATGTTTTTGACTGCAGCATCAACTGCGTCGTAGTTCATGTTGACAACCTTGTCGCCTTTTTTGCCATAGGTTTTCTTGATGGCGGTCTTAATGGCAGCAATGGCCTCTTTCTCAGTGATGATACCGGAGATGAGGAAGAAAGCGGTCTGCATGATCATGTTGATGCGTGCACCAAGACCAAGGGCCTCACCAAGAGACAGGGCGTCAATGATGTAGAATTTTGCTTTTTTATTGATCAGATCTTTCTGAACACTGCCTGGCAGCTCTTTCCAGATCTGTTTGGCGTTAAAAGTGGTGGTGAGGAGGAAAGTTCCACCCTCATCAAGGTTGCGAAGCATGTCGTACTGATCAAGGAAGGTGAAGTTATGACATGCAATGAAGTTGGCCTTGTTAATAAGATAAGGAGCAACAACCTGGTTTTTACCAAATCTCAGATGAGAGGTGGTGATAGAGCCTGATTTTTTGGAGTCATAAACAAAATAGCCCTGAGCAGAGTTATCAGTTTCAGTACCAATGATTTTAATGGTGTTTTTGTTCGCTCCAACAGTACCATCAGATCCTAAGCCGTAAAACATGGCACGATACACATCGTCGCCCTCGATGGAGTAGTCAGCATCATAGGAAAGGCTGGTTCCGGCAATGTCATCATTTGGACCAACGCAGAAGTGATTTTTGGGAGCCATGGCTTCCATATTATCAAATACTGCTTTCACCATGGCAGGGGTGAATTCAGCAGAGCCCAGTCCATAACGACCGGAAAGAATCAGTGGCATGTAAGCTGCACTGTTTGCTTCGATTGCCTCACCAACTGCGTTGCGGACATCCAGGTACAGAGGCTCGCCTGCTGATCCTGGCTCTTTTGTTCTGTCGAGGACAGTAATACGCTCAACAGTTGAAGGCAGAGCATTCACCATTGCTTTGCAGTCAAAAGGTCTGAACAGTCGGACAATAACAAGGCCAACATTTTTGCCTTCACTGACCAGATGGTCGATGGTGGCGGAAACGGTCTCACAACCGGATGCCATCATAACAACAACGTCTGTTGCATCAGGTGATCCGTAGTAATCAAAAAGATGATACTGACGACCGGTGATGCCGGCAAATTTGTCCATGGCGTCCTGAACAATTTTTGGAGTGGCTTCGTAGTATTTGTTTACAGTCTCACGTCCTGTGAAATAAACGTCAGGGTTTTGAGCAGTACCACGGATGGTTGGATGATCAGGAGTCAGTGCGCGTTTACGATGGGCGATGATATTATCTTCGTCAATCATTTCAGCCATATCGTCCATGGTCAGTTCTTCAATCTTCTGAATCTCATGAGAGGTACGGAAACCATCAAAGAAATGAATAAAAGGAATACGGGAAGCAAGGGAGGATTGAGTTGCGATCAGGGACATATCCATAGCTTCCTGAACGTTCTGGGAGCAGAGCATACCCCAACCGGTCTGGCGTGCAGCATAAATATCGGCGTGATCACCGAAAATGGAAAGCCCCTGGGCAGCGATGGAACGTGCTGTTACATGAAAGACGGTGGGAGTAAGCTCACCGGCAATTTTATACATATTAGGGAGCATCAGGAGCAAGCCTTGAGATGCGGTAAAAGTGGTACACAAAACGCCTGTGGCAAGTGATCCGTGCAACGAGCCTGCAACACCACCTTCTGACTGCATCTGAGTTACAACCGGGACAGATCCCCAGATGTTTTCCTGTTTTACTGTTGCTTTGGTATCCGCCTCAGCAGCCATGGGTGAAGAAGGCGTGATAGGGTAGATGGTGATAACTTCACTGGTGGCGTAGGCAACATGGGTACAAGCCTGGTTACCGTCGATTGTGACCATTTTTCTCGACATAGATGAATCTCCTTTATTGGTTATTGGTGCTGTTGAATAGGTACGTTTTATTTTTTTGGTAGATCGCTTAGATCGTCAATTCCATGGCTGACAAGGTTGTAGCCATCCATTTTTTTTAGCTCTTTAATGAGCTCTTCTACTTCTCCGTTGTAAGGCATGATACGGACAGAAACACGTTTGGAACCGGTCGGGGCATCTTCAAAAGAAGTGAGGATGGAAAGGACTCTGGCTCGATTCTGCCGGAAGACGTCGATGAGTTGAGAAACAGTGCCTCCCTCATCTGACATATCCATGACAATTTGAAAAGCGCCGTCCTGGATACCTGTGGCATGAATAAAGCCACGAAGGACGTCGGATTCTGAGAGCAGACCCACAAGATTTTCATCGTCATCAACAATTACCAGACCGGAAATTGTTTCGTTCAGCATGACAAGTGCTGCTTTTTCCAGAGTATCTTCATGTGTTAGACGAATGGGATTGCCACTCATCACATCTTTAACCTTCATCTCTGAGAGAAGGTAGTACATCTCGTGCAGGTCCATGTCTGTTTTAGACGATGGGGATGCCTCTTTCAGGTCACGGTCAGTGATGATGCCTGCAAGCTTTCCTTGAGAGACAACGGGCAATCGCCTGATGTTGTTGTCTTTCATTGTTCTTCCGGCTCGCATGACCGAGGTGTTGGCGTCCACGGTAAGTATGGTGGTTGCCATCCAGTCCTTAATTAGCATAGGGCCTCCTTATAAATGATACTATGATACTGATCGTAATAAAATTGTAATGACAGCTCTGTTTATTGAGGTTTTGCAGTCTGAATACTTAAAGAAATAACAAATAATAACGCAGAATCGACTAATATAGAATATTTTTTACTCTGGCGCAAGCGTTGAATCATTTTCTGTTAAACAGTAGCATTTTGTTGTGTTGGATGTTTTTTCTTGAAATTCCGCCTTGAATTGATAGAAGAGGGTGCATGAGACCATTGAAACAGACAGAACTAAATGCCCTTCTGGGAGCTCTGCAACATGAAGATGAGTATGTTTTCCTCGATACAGTACGAAGCGATACGGAAAACACGAAATCTTTTCTTTTTTTGCAGCCTGAGAAGCGGCTGGATTTTCTACCCGGAGATGATCTGGCAGCTTTTGTTGCGAGCATGGAGAAAGCTCTTGCGGATGGCTATTATCTTGCTGGATGGCTGAGTTACGAATTTGGTTACCTGCTGGAGCCCAGGATAGCTGCACTCCTTCCGTCGCTGATACAGAAAAAAACTCCCCTTGCTTCCCTGGGTGTTTTCTCAAAACCTTTGACCTTTGATCATGAAACCGGAGACGGTTCTTTGCCCTTCGGCAAATCAGCGGCGGAACTGCCTGGGTTTAGCATCAACAACCTGCGACTCAGTGAGACTAAAGAGAATTACCTGGATGCTGTTTGTCGCCTCAGGGAATATATCGCTGCAGGAGATACCTATCAGGTCAACTATACTCTTAAGCTTCTGTTTGATTTTTCGGGCTCCCCCATAGCTTTTTATGAAAATCTACGGCGTAATCAGTCTGTGGCCTACGGGGCAATGATACGCCTTGGTGGAGAACATATTCTTTCTCTGTCGCCCGAGTTGTTTTTCCGGGTTTCACCGGATTCAATTCTTGTCAGGCCCATGAAAGGCACCATGGGGCGGGGCCGGTATCTGGAGGAGGATCTGGGTTTTTGTCAAATCTTAAAAAAAGATATAAAGAATCGAAGCGAGAATGTGATGATTGTCGATCTGCTTCGCAACGACCTTGCTCGCCTTTGTCATCAATTTGGAGATGATAAAGTAGTAACAACATCACTCTTTGATGTGGAACGTTACGAGAGTGTGTTGCAGATGACGTCCACCATATATGCTGAAACAGGAAAGAGTGTTTTCAGCAAAACCTGCTTGCTGGATTTTTTTAAAGCGCTTTTTCCGTGTGGTTCTGTTACCGGAGCTCCAAAGATTAGAACCATGGAGATTATTCGCGAACTCGAACAGTTTCCACGTGGTGTGTATACCGGGGCCATTGGTTATTTTACACCGTCTGGAACAGGAACATTTAATGTTCCTATTCGAACTGTTCGTCTTGCTGGTGGAAAAGGGGAAATGGGGATTGGTTCAGGGATTGTTTATGATTCTGATCCTGAACAGGAATGGGAGGAATGTCTGCTGAAAGGTCATTTTTTGACCCAACCGATTCCTGAGTTTTCCCTTATTGAGACCATTTTCTGGGAACCGGGAAAAGGCTACTGGTTGCTTGATGAACACCTTGGACGGCTGGAAAAATCGGCATGTTATTTTTGCTTCAGCTTTGAAAAAAAGGAGGTTCTTGCTGTTTTGATCCAACTGCAGGATTGCTTTGGTGGGCAATGCAGCAGAGTGCGTCTGACTCTCTCAAAAGATGGCTGTATGGAAACCACTTTTCAGTCTTGCGATGCGCCGATTTTTCGCACTCTTCCAAAGAATCCGGCAGGTGAACATGCAGATCTGCCTGGTATCAGCTTGTCTGAAAGTTCGGTGGACTCGTCTTCTCCCTGGTATTTTCACAAAACCACTCATCGGGATCTGTTCCAGAAAGAATTTGCCGGTGCGCAACAACAGGGATTGTTTGATATCTGTTTTGTTAACGATCGTCAGGAACTGACCGAGGGGTGTATTTCTAACCTTATCCTCTTTATTGATGGCTGTTTTTTTACCCCGCCTGTTGCATCAGGCCTTCTTGGTGGAACCCTTCGTAAAAAACTTTTGAGCGAAAAGTCTCCTCTGCTCAGCGAAAAAATAATGGCCCGTGAAGATCTTTTTAAGGCCGATGCGCTGTTTTGCTGCAACTCTGTTCGAGGTGTTGTTCAGGTTCGAATTATTTCTCAATAATCCTTTATTGCAGAAAATTCTGTTCCTCTGTCGCATCAATCTCAACAGGGGGAACAATTAACTTGTGGGCGCTTCCCAGGGCACGCACTGTTTCCATGAAAGCAGATGGCATGGGAATATCGCGATTTTGTGGTAAAAGTCCGAAACTGTCAGCCTGCTTCAGCACATGGGTGGAATCCACTCCTTCCTGATTGTCGCACAGGGTTTGAATGCGAAGAGCATCCGCCAGTGGGGCTGTCAGTTCTGAGAGTTCGTTTTTTAAGCTCAACAATTCCTGCTCTATGGTTCCCTGGTGCTGATTACGAAAGTCTTGAAATTTTTCTTCCGGGTTGTGGGCACCAAAGAGTTCATTGGTGATGGCACCTGCCAGCATTGTTTGGGCAGAAATCTCAAGGTCGGGATGGTTTTTGCTGATGACCTTTTTTAATTCCTTGAAAAAAATCATCTGGATTACCGCCACTCCTTCACGCAAGATGGGCATGAGGCGAGAATTCTCTTTGGTGTGTTCTTGATCCATTACTTTAACTTTACAGCACAACTTTAACAGCTGCGTGGTTTTTTAGATTGTTGTAGTTTTCCAGTCGGGATTTTTCATTTTCCACCACAACGTCAACACTCAGGCTGCAGTATTTGCCACCGGAGCTGGTGTGAGATTTTGTGATGATTAGATTATCTTTGCCAAGGATAGTTTTAATGGCTTGCCTGAGGGCGTCTTCGTTATGGCCAATGACCTTGTAGAGCCAGGAACAGGGATATTTGATGCTGGCTTTTTCGTTACAGGAGAATGGCTTGGGAAAAGGATCTAGGTTCATAAGTCTGTATAAAAAAATAGTAACTATTCAGGTGGTATCCTAAAGTTGGCATAACCACAGCTCTGTAGCTGTTCCTGAACAGTTACAAAAAATATTTGTTTATTGGTCATACGATGACAATCTCGTAAAAACTAAATTTTTCGATGGCTAAGTAAAAAACTTCATATGCGAGGCTCGTATATTTTCTATTATTTCGGCGTACTAAGGTACGTCGTAATGATAGCAAATATACAGCAACGAAGTAGATGAAGAGTTTTTACGACGCCATCATACGATTATTTTTGCAGAATCTACTGAGCTGAGCGTCAAGAGTCAAGGCAAAGGACGAGTTGTCTGTTGAACCGAATTGCTTTGGCGCATTTTTTTTGTTAGGAATGTTGGGGTGGAATTTTTCTTGCAGGAAATTGTTGCAAGGGATGAGAGAAAAGAGGAGAATGATGATAATGAAATATCTTTTGTGCAAGTACAATGTTGACGGGGCTGCCGATTGTGTGAACA
This sequence comes from Thermodesulfobacteriota bacterium, assembly GCA_034722915.1. Classification (GTDB taxonomy): domain Bacteria; phylum Desulfobacterota; class Desulfobulbia; order Desulfobulbales; family Desulfocapsaceae; genus Desulfocapsa. The sequence goes on from JAYEOK010000295.1 coordinate 14,117, forward strand.
GAGTTGAGGCATCTCTTCAGGAAAGAGAATAAAGAGTGTGAAAACGAAGCGAAACACAGTTCTTCTTGTAGATGATACTCCTGCCAATATTAAAGTTCTGGTGGGCGCTCTTCGTGAGCACTATCGTCTTATTGTGGCAACTAACGGGCTTGATGGTTTGAGGGTTGCAATAGAAAAAAAACCTGACCTTATTTTGCTTGATGTCGTGATGCCGGGTATGGATGGATATGAGGTCTGTGAGCGATTAAAATCTCAACCTGAGACTGCCGATATCCCGATCATTTTTGTTACAGCATTGGATGAGGAAAAAGATGAGACCCGGGGCTTTTTGCTTGGCGCTGTTGATTTTATAGTCAAACCGGTTAATCCGGTGATAGTGAAAGCACGGGTTCAGACCCATATTGCGCTGCGATTGGCCCAGCGGGAGTTGCAGCGTCATAGGGACGAACTGGAAGAGATGGTTCTGGAGCGAACCAGGGAGCTCAGGGAAACGCAAATTGAAATTACCAATAGACTGCTCCAGGCTGCCGAGTATCATGAGCATCAAACCAGTCATCATGTAACCAGAATGGCTCATTATTGTGTGATTCTGGGACGAGCACACGGTATGGGGGAGGGGGAGCTGAATCTGTTTTTTTATGCCAGTGCCATGCATGATATTGGCAAATTGGGTATCAGTGATGCTATACTACATAAAAAGGGAACTCTTACTCCTGATGAATTTGATGAGATGAAACGGCATACCCTTATAGGTGCTGATCTTTTGTACGGATCTGATAGTGAGTTAATGAACATGGCTCATATGATTGCCCTTACTCATCATGAAAAATGGGATGGTACAGGGTTTCCACTGGGATTACGTGGCGAGGAAATTCCATTTACCGGTCGTGTTGCGGCATTGTGTGATGTTTTTGATGCCCTGTCTTCAAAGCGTTGCTATAAGGATGCGTGGCCACTTAGCGAGGCGAAGAAGGTTGTTGTTGAGCAGAAAGGGATACATTTTGACCCCTATGTTGTTGAGTTGTTTCTGAATAATTATTCCCAAATTGAAGAAGTGTTTAAGCGGGTACAATAGAGAAAATGTCAGGAAAAAGGTGTTCCGATACATATGAGTTGTTCTTTAATCAAAAATTGATAGATGCCATACCTGCGCCTGTTTTTATCCAGGATCAAAAGAGAAAATTTTTAGGGGTTAACCGGGCTTTTCTCGATTTTTTTGCCATTGATCAGGAACTGTTTTGTCTCTCTGATTTCTATGGCCTGCTGGATTTTGAAACCGCAGCAAAGAGTCGAGAAGTAGATACTATGATCTTTGCCCATGGCGGTGAGGAATCCTTTGAAGCCACGATGAAGGCCCCTGGGGGTATTGAGCGCGCAGTTATTTTTCATAAGGCCACTATTACCGGGGAAAATGGAGAAGTTGTGGGACTCGTAACCACACTTTTTGATTTGACAAAGCAGAGAAAGACAGAGCTGCAGTTGCGTCATGCTCAAAAAATGGAAGCTATTGGTACTCTGGCAGGTGGTATTGCCCATGATTTTAATAATGTGTTGACCCCAATTGTTGGTTATGCGGAAATCATGCGACTCATGGCCTTGCGAGAGGGTAAAGAGAATAGTTTGTCTATGCAGTATATCGGCGAAATCCTCGGTGCTGCCAAGAGAGCAAAAAGTCTGGTTGAACAGATTTTGACTTTTTCAAGAAGCCGGGAAAAGAAAGCCTTGCCTCAGTATCTGCATCCTATTGTCAAAGAGGTTCTGACGCTGATTCGTGCAACCTTGCCGGCAAGCATAGAGATACGTCAGGAGATAGATGAAGAGTGTGGGATGGTCTCCATTGATCCTGTGCAACTGCACCAGGTTCTTCTCAATCTCTGTGCAAACAGTGCCCAGGCCATTGGTGAAGGACAGGGGAGGCTTTCGGTCAAATTAGCCAAAGGTGCCAGGGACAGGCAGGGAAGAGAGTGGGTGGAGTTGACTGTGGCTGATAGTGGCCCCGGTATTGATCCTGAGATACAGGAGCGGGTGTTTGAGCCCTATTTCACTACAAAGGAAAAAAGTCAGGGCACAGGAATGGGTCTTGCCATGGTACACGGTATTGTTACGCGGTACGGTGGCCGGATTGAACTGAAGAGCGAGAAAGGGAAGGGCACGGCCTTTCATCTGCTTTTTCCCTGTGTGATGCCAGAGACAATTGTGACTCAGGCTAAGGATCCTCTGATTCATCCCACCGGGAACGAGCATGTTCTGGTGGTTGATGATCAGGCCGCAGTGCTCAAGGTAACCAGCAAAATTCTTGAAACTCTGGGCTATACGGTTACTGCCTGTTCCCTGTCCCGTGAAGCATTGGCTGTCTTTTCCTGTAAACCGGATGCGTTTGATCTGATTATTACTGATCTGACCATGCCCTCTCTGACAGGCCTGGAAGTATGCAGGGAAGTGAAAAAACTACGGGAGGCAATTCCTGTTATTCTCAGTTCCGGTTATGGAGAGAAGATATCAGGTGAAACATTGGGTGCAGCAGGGTTTGCCGGCTGGTTTACGAAGCCGGTGACACTTGAAAAACTGGCATCTACAGTGCGGACTGTATTGGATGAATCCCAATTGATTGCGGACACCGTATCTTTGTCTGAGTAATTCAGGCCGCAAAGGTTGTTTTTCTTTTATCCCTCGTTATTTATCAAACTGACTTGTTCATTCAGCGTCCAGAAATCATAAACAATACCAATCAAGAAAAAACCCCCTGTTATGAGGTAAAGGATCCCTGATATCCATTTACCCTGATAAAAACGGTGGACTCCAAAGATTCCGAGAAAAGTCAGGAGAATCCAGGCAATATTGTAATCAATGGAACCGTGCTGGAATTTTAAGGATGCGTTTCGGCTCATGCCTGGAATAAGAAACAGATCCACAATCCAGCCGATAAAGAAGAGGCCGAAGGTGAAAAAGTAGAGCGTACCTGAGATTGGACGGCCATAGTAAAAGCGGTGAGCTCCCAGAAACCCGAAAATCCAGAGAATATAGCCTATGACCGGCGTGTGGGACTCTTCATTGTATTGTTCCATCATTGTCAGCTTTTGCTTCCTGCAACAAGTTGTTTTTTCATTTTTTTGACACGTTCCCACGCAGTATGAATGCGATCCTCAGGGATTTTATTGTTTTTTACTGCAGTGAGTACAGCGGGAATAATTCGTTTCAGAATTTGCGGATCATATTCCAGGTTGTTTCCTATGATAATCATGTCTACTCCGGCAGCAAGGGCAAGGCAGATAGATTCTTCGAAACCATACATCTCTGTGATGGCTTTCATCTGCAGGTCATCGGTAAGGACTGGCCCCTGGAAACCAAGTTTCTTACGCAGAAGTGTTTCAACAACTGCAGAAGAAAGACTGGTTGGAGATTCCCTGTCAAAGCCCTCGTGGAACAGGTGGCCAAGCATTACACTGTCTGCCAGGTTTTTCTGTATCAGGTTCTTGTAAGGAATAAGTTCCTTTTGTTGCCAGCTTCTGCTGATATCTGTAACGCCGAGGTGAGAGTCGGTCTGTGAGCTTCCATGTCCGGGAAAGTGCTTGAGGCAGGAGAAAATGTTCTGTTTTCTATGCTCTTTAATCCATATTGCAGCATGACGAACAACACGTTCCGGGTCAGCGGAGAAACTGCGCTGCAATTTTCCGATTACCGGGTTTTGAGAAAATACGTTGAGATCAACCACAGGTGCAAGATTAAAGTTGATGCCAAGCAATTTGAGAGTGCGTGCCGTGCATGCTGCATGAATAGCAGTGTGGGTGGCATCATCCTTTTTTCCCAGATTACCGGCGCTTGTTGTTTCCGGAAATCCTGTCCGGGATTTAAGCCGCCGTACCATTCCCCCTTCCTGGTCAATGGCTATGAGTAAAGGTGTGGAGGAATATTGCTGCAATGACGTGGTTAAGGCTTTGACCTGGGCAGGGCTGACAATATTGTTTCTATCTTTTTTTTGGGCTAATAACCTGTCAAAGAGAATCACTCCTCCCAGATTTCTTTTTTTGATGTCCGCCACTATGGGGCTGTGCTGATCAATGGTTTCCCCTTTGAACCCCAGAATCAGCAGTTGTCCTATTTTTTTTTCCAGTTCCATGGCCTGTGTAATTATTTTGCTGGTTGGTGAAAAGAATTTTTTGGAGTGTAGCATTGAGTCTGCAATAAAGACAGATAAATTCCCGGTTGGGGTCAATATGTCGACATGCTTGAAAGGTGTAAATGGGAGACATAATGGTGGAAAAAGGAAATGTGTCAAAAAAATGAACTCAAAGTAGTGCTTTTAGTAGTGTGAGTAACGTGTTGAAAGTACGTTGAAAAATGTTGTGTTTACGTCTCGTGATGTTGGTTTTTTAGTCTCCTCTGGTTGGCATGAAAATTGCTAATAGGTAGGTAACGTAGGCAAATGACGTAGGAAAATGCCGAAAGGTTCTAAAGACATTTTTTCTTTGAGCCGATACGAGTAATAACTGAGAGAACTCATACTGAAGGAAATTAAAAAATGAGTATTGCAACATCAATGACGCACACAATAGCAAACGATAGAATTGATCAGGTTATGGTTGAGCTTGATCATTTTCGCCGTCAGACAGAACGTCTTGATCTCATGAATAAATTGCATGGCCGTATGGCGGGGGTTCTTGATGTCTCCGGAATGATCGAATCCTATTCGATATGGTTGATGCCTCATGTAGAGCATGAGTTGATAGGGTATAGAAACCAGGTTCGTGCCAAGAAGCACCTTTTCTGCTCAGGGCATGGCCCCAAACGCCGTTCCATTATTGCTTTTGCTGAAAAAGTTTTCAACAATAGTGATAAAGAAGCCAAAGCCTATATGAGTGAAGATGGACATTATGCACATAAATGGCTTTTTGAGACTGCTGAAGATGCCGGAATTTTGATTATTATGAAAGACGAAAAGGCACTGTCCGATGTTGAAATCAGTCTGATTAATGAGTCACTTCTGATCCTGTCCGAATCGCTCAGGCGTGGTTTGGAATATGAGGAACTTTTTGCAAGTGCAAGGAAAGATGCCTTAACCGGACTTGCCAACAGACGGGTTTTTGAAGAACGTATCACTGGTCTTATGGATGGAGCCAGGCGATATAAACGACCTTTGACCATGGCTTCTCTGGATCTTGATCATTTTAAACAGGTTAATGACAATCTTGGCCACCAGCAGGGTGACCGGGTATTGAAGCAGGTTGCCGATGTTTTTAGCCGGGCCATTCGCTCAACTGATATGTTGATACGTATTGGTGGAGATGAGTTTCTGCTGGTTATGGATGATACTGATCAAAAAAGCGGCAGAATTTTGGCAGAAAGACTCTGTAAGGCTGTTGGTAGTATGGAAATTTGGTCAGATTCCAGCACAAAACTTGGTGTGTCCATTGGTATGAGCCAGTGGAAAACAGAAGAGAGCCTTGAAGAGTGGATGGAACGGGTTGATGATATTCTGTACAATGCTAAAGCTGATGGTCGTTCCAGGGTGAATGTTTCCTGAATCTCTGCCCAAAAACATAGAGCATAGAAAAAGGCCGATCCTGAAAAGGATCGGCCTTTTTTTATTTTTTGTTACAGTTGCGAATTATTTACGCAAGAGTGATGTTAATGGGTATTATATGGATCTCTTTCTGGCGCTGTTCAGTATAGCCAAGTGACCATTCCTTACAAGTTGCATTGTCACCAAGAAGTTTGTCAACATCAGCAACAATTCCAGCTACATTGATGATTGGATGTCGGCTGAATACCTGTGGCAGGCCCTGGGTCAGATTACAGGCCAGGCAACAGCCAGGGCGTTCATGGAGTTGCAGTTCCATGGTCAGCTGGTGTCCGTTGGTTCCCCCATAACCGAGGTCTATGTCATAGGCACCTTCGCTGGCATCACCAAACAGAGCTTCAAAAAAGTCATTGGTACGCTCCTTTGGGAAGAGCTGTTGCAGGATTTCTGAAGTGAAGATTGAATCTATCGTGCTGGTATTCATAGTTATTTATATGGTTTGAAGTTTGTTTTACCCTCGGCGCTTGCCGATATTTTTGCTGTCATCACTAATGCCGGATACTATAAACGACCTGACACGCATGTCAACCGGCGTTGCAGCTGAAAAGCCTCTGTGGTAGAGTGGTGGCCATGGAAAACGATACCTTTCAAAGCTCAGTGGCCTCTCCAGTGGCCTCGGTTAATCTTGATGAATTAAATCCTTCCCAGCGTGAGGCTGTCACGTCTACTGAAGGGCCTCTCCTTGTTATTGCAGGTGCTGGAAGTGGTAAAACAAGAACTCTTGTCTACAGGGTGGCCTATCTGTTGGAGCAGGGTGTTGATCCGGAAAAAATTCTGCTGCTCACCTTTACCAGAAAGGCATCTCAGGAGATGCTCTGGCGTGCCGGCCAACTTCTTAATGAAACCTGCCGTCGTGTAGTGGGCGGGACCTTTCACGGGATTGCCAATATGTTGCTTCGCAGGCACGGGCACCACCTGGGCTTTGGCTCTTCTTTTACCATCATTGATCGGGCAGACGCTGAAGGGATAGTGAATCTTCTCAAAGGTTCCCTTGGTCTTACGGGGCGGGATAAACAGTTTCCCACCAAAAGAGTGCTGATTAATATTCTCTCAGGCTCTGTAAATAAATCCATAGCCATTGATGATCTTGTCTATGGACACTATTCGCATCTCAGCGAGCATGTTGATAATATTTTAAATCTTGAAAAGCATTATAAAGAGTTCAAGTTCAACAACGGGCTTATGGATTATGATGATCTGCTGGTAAACTGGAAACGCCTTCTGGATACGGTGCCTGAAGCAAGACAGGAGATTGCAGCACGCTATTCACACATCATGGTGGATGAGTACCAGGATACCAACCTTATTCAGGCGGATATTGTCAGGCTTCTAGCCCATGGTCATGAAAATGTGATGGTGGTCGGTGATGATTCGCAGTCCATCTATTCTTTTCGTGGAGCGGATTTTTATAATATAATGCGTTTCCCCAAGGTTTTTTCAGACACCAGAATCATAAAACTTGAAGAAAATTATCGTTCCTGCCAGCCAATTCTTTCGCTTACTAATGATATCATTCGTAATGCAACAGAGAAGTATGCCAAGACTCTCTTTACTAAGATTGAAGGGGATCATAAGCCTCGTCTCTTTGCAGGACGGAATGAACGTGAAGAAGCGATCTTTGTGTCGAAAAAAATTGCCGAATTACGCAGTAAGGGGCTGGCTCTTAATAATATCGCAGTACTGTTTCGCTCCGGTTTTCATTCCTATAAACTTGAAATGGAGTTGAATGCCACTGGCACTGATTTTGAGAAACGTGGTGGCATGAAGTTGACTGAATCCGCACACATGAAAGACGTAATTGCCTTTCTCCGGCTGAAAGTGAACCCAATGGATACACTTTCCTGGAATCGTATCCTCCTCCATCTTGACAAAGTCGGGCCCAAGACAGCCCGCAAGATTGCAGATACAATTACCACAGCACTAAATCCCTGGCAGGCTCTTGCCGACTATCCTTGTGGAAAAACGTGGAAACATGGTGTGGAAAAACTGGCACGTCTTTTTCTGGATATGGAAAGGGAAACAGTACCGGCTGTTCTGTATGAGCTGGTCTGGCCCTACTATCAGCCATTGTTTGAAAAGATTTACCGTGACGATTTTCCAAAACGGCAAAAGGATCTGGATCAGTTGAAATCCATTGTCAGCGGCTATGATGATCTGCAAAGTTTTGTTGATGACACAACCTTGGATCCTCCGGAAACTGCAAGCGGACGACCGGATGAAGACAGTGAACGATTGATTCTCTCCACCATCCATTCCTCCAAAGGATTGGAATGGGATGCGGTTTTTGTGATGGGGCTCGCTAACGGCAGGTTTCCCCATGCAGCAGCAGGGCTTGGTGAACAGTGGGAAGAGGAACGGCGCCTTCTCTATGTGGCGGCAACAAGGGCCAGAAAGTATCTTTATCTTAGTTATCCACGTGAAATGATGACTCCAGACCGACAATTCAGGCGAGTCGGTATGTCGCCTTTTTTATCAGAACTGCGTGCCGGACTCTTTGAACGCATAGACAGCCAGGGGGTGCAGAGACGTGTGGAGCCTTTTTCACCTGCTCCAGCCTCTGGGGCAATGAATTTCACCAAAAAATCAAAGAAAAAGAAGCTTTCTGTGAAAGATTTAAAACAGGGCCTAAGGGTGAGGCATCCATTTTTTGGTGAAGGACGCGTGAAGGGGAGTGTGAAAGGGCGTTCTGTTGATGTGGCCTTTGAGCGACACGGGGTAAAGACTCTTCATCTTGATTACGCAAAACTTTCCATAGTTTAAAGAACTGTAATTATGAATTATCAGCAAGCCTGGGAATATCTCGATGGTCTCCAGTTCCATAAAATTAAGCTTGGTCTTGATGCAATGCGTTTCTTTATGGCCAAGGTTGGCAATCCTGAACAGAGTTTGAAAATTGTCCATGTTGCCGGAACCAATGGGAAAGGTTCCGTGAGTGTCACACTTTTGACACTTTTGTCCAGAGCCGGGTATCGAGCAGGGCTCTACACCTCACCGCATCTCAGCTCTGTCCGGGAACGTTTTCGGATTAATGATTCTTTTATCAGTGAAGAAAAGTTTGCACAGCTTGCAACAAAAATACACAAGGTACTGGGGCAGGACAAAATTACCTATTTTGAATTTACCACTGCTCTTGCCTTGCTCTGGTTTGCAGAAGAAGATCTTGACCTGGTGGTTCTTGAAACCGGCCTTGGCGGAAGGCTGGATGCCACAAACATTGTAACTCCTCTGGTTTCAGTTATCACCAATGTGAGCATGGATCATGAGGCTTATCTTGGTAATACCATAACTGCTGTGGCTGGTGAAAAGGCGGGCATTGTTAAACCTGGTGTTCCTGTGGTGTCTGCTGTAAAGGCTGGAGAAGGGCTTGAAGAAGTTAAGGCTGCGTGTGAAGGGTTCGGGACGAAGTTGTTGTTGTATGGTGATTCCTTTGAGTCGTCTGCTGCTGCGGATGGGACATGGCAATGGCAAGGTGAAAGAGAATTTTCAGATATTTCACATAAAGCACTGCGTTGTTCCATGAAGGGTGACTACCAGATCGAGAATGCATCCCTTGCAATTGCGGTTATCGAACTTTTAAAGAGGGATGGTTTTTCTTTTTCAAATGAGCAGATCCGACAAGGGCTGGCAGCAGTACACTGGCCTGGTCGTCTTGAGTATTTCTGCCTGAATCGTCATACAAGAAAACCTGTGAAGTGTTCAGGCACCCCGGACTCTGTTTCATATCTGCTCGATGGTGCCCATAATCCAGCTGGAGTGGAAAGTCTGGTACAGACCCTGAAATGTGAATGCAGTTACCAGCGCTTGATATTGATCTGGGGAGCAATGGCAGATAAGGATTTGCAGAAGATCCTGCCGCTGGTGGCAGGCCTTGCAGGCACTATCATTTTGACTAAACCGGATGGTGAGAGATCGGCAGAACCGGAACTGTTGCTGCAGAATGTGCCGGATCGGTTCCAGGAAAAATGTAAGCTCTGTCCAGCCGTGGAAGATGCCATTGCAGAAGCTGAGAGTCTGGCTGGTAAGGATGATTTGATTCTCATCGCCGGTTCTCTCTATCTTGTCGGAGCATCAAGAAAGATTTTACTGGGAGATCTTGTTGGATGAGCAGGGATTATTTTGATTTCGACGCACCTGACGATGCCACAATCCGCCGGGAAAGGGCCAAAGCCAGAGATCTGAGGAAGAGTCGCTGGTGGCAGCAAAAAACTGCAGCAGGGATATGTTATTTCTGTGGGCAGAAAACTGCTTTCAAAAATCTGACCATGGATCATCTGGTACCTCTCGCTCGAGGTGGTCTAAGTACCAAAGACAATCTTGTCCCTTGCTGTAAGGCCTGTAATAATAAGAAGAAAAGTATGCTTCCCCTGGAATGGGAAGAGTACATCGAGACCATGGGCAAAGGATTTTCATGAGCGATCTCTTTTTTTCTGAAGCAGAGAAAAAGATGGTGTATGGACTATCCAGATGGTATAGAGAACAGCATGAGCATTTTCTGCTCATTTCGTAATATTTCTCACGGGCGGGTAGCTCAGCTGGATAGAGTGTTGGCCTCCGAAGCCAAAGGCCGTGGGTTCGAATCCCACCTCGCCCACCAATAAAATCAATTAGTGCCTTACTCCTGAAAAGAGTGCCGGCCTCACTTACCGTTTACCGGTGTTAGTACCTTACAGAATGTTGTCTTGTTTTTTTTCAAAGAAAATATTCTGCTAAGGTACTTACACCCCTCGAGGGGGTACTGAAAAGAGTGCCGGCTTTACTTACCGTTTACCGGTGTTAGAAAAAATAAATCCCCTGCCGTCAGATGAGACGAAGGGGATTTATGAGTCTGTTGATTTATTTACAATCAACTGGGGTGAATATTACTCCATGCTTTTTTTGACATCATGGGCAGTATTCTCTGTTGCTTCAGCAGCATCGTGTGCGGCGTCTTTTGTTGCTTCTGTAGCGCTATCTGTAGCGTCTTTTGTTGCTTCTGTTGCGCTATGTATGGCTTCTTTTGTTGCTTCTGTAGCACTATGGGCAGCGTCTTTTGTTGCTTGAACAGCATCGTGTGCGGCGTCCTTTGCCTTATCTGTAGCTGTGTCAATGTCATCACTACTACAGCCAACCATACCTATCAGCATCAGTCCAACTACCGCAACAAAAAGTTTATTGATCATTATTCTATCCTCATTAAAGTTTTTTCTGATTTTTACTCATGCTCCTGCATTGAGTATCTTAGAAATCATTTTCTTGTTTTGTATTACTAACCCGGTTCAACCGGAAATAATTCAGTTCACTGGATAAGTGCCTTATCAGAATATGTTTAAAAAAAACAAGAAAATATTCTGTAAGGCACTAAAATAATTTTGTGAAGGTACTTATACCCCAAACGTAAGCGTTAGACTCCGAGAGGGTACTAAAAAGAGCCCCGACCTTCCATTCATCACCAAAATTAGAATACTATTTATCAATACTAACAATAAAGTTCAAGTTTTTATTTTAAAATCAGACTGCTCTCCCAAGTGGTTTTTCTTACGGCGGATAATGAAGTGTCTGAACAGTATGCCTCAGGTCGTCATCTTAAAATGCTGCAAAAAGTCTTATAAAATACTAGCAGACAACCCTGAGTAAAATAGATATTGCTGTTTATCTGTGCAGGCACTTGTTTCTCCTGTGAAGATACCTTGCATTTACAAGGAGATTGTTGCAGAATATTAAAGAGAAACAGTTTGGCGCTGATCCAATTTATCGGGGAGCAATGCTTTGATTATTTAACCGCAGGTGCTCCGCAGGAAATGCCCTTGAGGTGCGTAGCCGAGTTACGTTGAGGATTAAATAATCACAGAGTGTTTTTCTAAATGTTTATATTGCGCTTCAGAGTACGAAGTTATTATTGAATGCGCCCTAAGATGCCATGAGGGGTTGAATAAGCTGGCTGACATCAGGAAATTTATCCAGCAGATCAATGATTATTATACTGCTTAATCTGAAATTGCATAATGTAAGTTCTCCGTTTTTTCTGTGTATACTCCAGAGACCTGCTACGACTAAAAGGAAAGGTGACCGTGGAAGAAAAACAGCCTAATTCGCATATCAGTGTTACCGTACTTCTTCCTGCCTATAACGAAGAACAGGCCATAGCTTCGACTGTCCAAAGGATAAAAGAACTCCATCCCGATTTTGAAGTATTGGTGGTTGACGATGGATCAACTGACAATACCATGCAGACAGCAATGGATGCCGGCGCAAATGTATGGCCTCATCCTTACAATATAGGGAATGGTGCCGCCATTAAAACCGGTCTCCGCTGTGCCAAGGGTGACTGGGTTGTTATGATGGATAGTGATGGCCAGCATAAACCAGAAGATATCGCAAGACTATTGGAGCACAAAGATAGATATGACATGGTCG
>JAYEOK010000296.1:0-7889 GCA_034722915.1 Thermodesulfobacteriota bacterium
TGTGTGTCGTTTTTTATGTTTTTTGTTTTGAATTTCGGAGTCGAAGTTTATACCCTGTCTCTTTAGGGTGCTTACCTGTTTCGTATTTCGTGCTTCGAATTCCGAATTTATTTTTGGCCATCAATGGTTTTCGTTCAGGCACTAGTTACGTTTTGTTTTTGACTGAACCCTTAGCATTTATCACAGGAGAGATGCATGCCTATTTTTTTTATCTGTCTTGCTGCACTTATCGGCGGCTATCTGATCTACAGCATTGTTGTTGATCGTATATTCGGCGTTGATCCCAGTCGCGCAACTCCGGTCACTGTCATGGAAGACGGAGTTGATTTTGTCGCCATGCCGAGCTGGAAGATTTTTCTTATCCAACTTCTTAATATTGCCGGTGTCGGCCCTATCTTTGGCCCGATCCTTGGCGCCCTGTACGGGCCTGTTGCTCTGATCTGGATCGTGATAGGTTCGATTTTTGCCGGCGGGGTTCACGATTATTTTTCCGGTATGCTCTCCATTCGTCACAACGGAGAGTCCATTCCTGAAGTTGTAGGCTATACCCTTGGCAATGCTGTTAAACAGTTCATGCGTGTATTCTCGATTATTCTCCTGCTGCTGGTGGGTATTGTCTTTGTCTCCAGCCCTGCGCAACTCCTGACGAATCTTACAGGTATTCCCATGGGGATACTGGTGGCAGTCATCTTCTGCTACTATTTTATTGCCACCATTTTGCCGGTGGATAAGATTATCGGTAGAATATACCCTTTTTTCGGGGCTGCGTTGATTTTCATGGCCCTGAGCCTGATCGTCATGCTCTTTGTCGGTGATTACACCATTTATCCACAACGTAGTTTGTCTAACCTCAATCCCCAGGGCTTACCACTCTGGCCGCTGATGTTTATCACCATTGCCTGTGGAGCTTTAAGTGGATTCCATGCCACTCAAAGCCCGCTCATGGCTCGTTGTGTCACTAATGAACGTCAGGGACGTCATATTTTTTACGGAGCCATGATCCTTGAAGGAATTATTGCCCTGATCTGGGCCACTCTGGCCATGTCTTTTTTTAACACACCTGACGCCTTAAATGATATCTTGAGTCAGGGCGGTCCTGCTCTGGTGGTCAACACCATATCCAAAGAACTTCTTGGTGGAGCCGGAGCTTTTCTTGCGATTATTGGTGTTGTTTTCCTGCCGGTCAGTTCCGGTGATACGGCCTTTCGTTCAGCCCGTTTGATTATTGCCGATTTTCTCCATCTTTCACAAAAGACCAATGTGAAACGACTGATGATAGCTGTTCCACTTTTTGCTGTGGGCTTTATTGTTTCTAAAACAGATTTTAATATCATCTGGCGTTATTTTGGCTGGGCAAATCAGACCATGGCCACAATTGTTCTCTGGACGGCTGCTGTGTACCTGGCGCGTAGAGGACGCTTCCACTGGATAGCCACTCTTCCTGCTACCTTCATGACTGCAGTGGTTGTTTCCTTTCTCTGTTATTCAGAGATCGGTTTAGGAATGTCGATACAATTTGCTACAGCTGTCGGTATCGGTGCTGCTGTTGTCTGTTTTATTCTCTTTTTTCTCAAAAGGGATACGAAAGCAGTCCAGGTAAATCAGGAAGCAGAGTAAGCGCATCTCAACTACAGGATAACTGATATGAACCGTATAAAACTCGTACTGATTGGAATAGTTCTGTTTTTATGTAGTGTAACCCTGGCCTCTGCAGGTCAGGATCTTGTGGACATTGAAGGCGAAGAATGGGTATCCACTATCACTGCACAATCCAGCCGCTGTAAAAGTATAGGGAAAAATATCGCCAGCACCCACACCTATGTGATTCTGGCAAGAACTGATGAGAAGGTCGTTGTTGTGCATCGTAAAAGTGGTATCAGCTACTATGGTAGGGTTGATAAGGAAAATCCGATGATCATTCATTATTGGGCAAGTTATCTTAAGGATGCCGGAGTAGTTACTGAAAGATTAAAATTTGAAAAATCAGACAACAACAGCGGCAAGGGCAGGTCGGTCTGGAACTGGTCGGACGGAATTATGAGCTGCGGTGGGGAATACAGCTTTACAGCTGTTCGGGTTGAGAAATAATGATGGCTTTAGAGATCCTGGTTACACTGTAGAGCAGTGTAACCACTCCCCTCGTAACATCGCTCCTGCGGGGTTACGCATCTTTAGGTGCACTGTGCCGGAAAAGAGGAGAGTGTCTGCGTAATCTGCGCAGAGCGTCATGAGATCGGTGACACCGCAGGAGCGGATGTCACCAGAAAATTACCTCAACCTACCCATAATGCGTTTCACCAACCCTTTTGAGACGTTAGGAACGTACAATAAATAACTTGAACAAATTAATGTACCCCAAGGGCATTTCCTCCGGGGCATATTTTTTTCCGTCTTCTGTGTTGCTCGTTGCTCACGTAACCCGTTATGCTCCCGCCTCGCGCCTTGAATACGAAAAAAACTCCTATTAATTTTTGTTCAAGTTATTTATCTCCCGTTCCTTAGCAAAATATTCTGTAAGGCATTATAAAGAGGGGCTTTAAAGTGACTCCCAACATATCAACCCCAAAGAGCTCTCTTGTTTTTAAACTGCTTGTTGGAGTCATGCTCCTGTCCAGTTTTTGCATTCTTTCCAGTGGTGTTCTGCTGAAAAGAGGAATCACTTTTCATTCTTTCAGCATTGCCAATGTCTCGGTTTCAGATTTCTCTCTGCAATGGCGGGAAAAACTGGAATTAGTCATTGGCAGCCTGGTCATTACAAAGAAAAATGAAAAAGAGACTGCAGGGAAAGTCGGTTTTTCAGGAAGTACCGTTAAAAGCCTGTTTCAAATAAGCAGGATGTTTTCAAAAGTGTCTATCAAAGAATTACAAGTTGCTGCACTCAGTGGGGCATTTCATTTTGATCAGACCGCAAAAGAAGAACCCGGATTTCTGAACCTGCACTCCGATGATTTTTCTTTTCAGTCCACTCTCTCCTTTGATAAAAAAGTACTGCTCATTGATATCACGGAAGCCACAGCAAAACAATTGAATGCCAAGGCCTCTGGAACGCTTCGTTTTGATACTGAAAAAGCAATTATCAAAGGAATTCTTACAGCTGACATTGCCGCATCCTTCCCCATCAGCATTGAATTCATTGCAGACCAGAATCAAATATCATTTACAGGAAAAGAGAATGGCAAAATTACGACCATTACTCCTCTGGTTGATCTCTTTGGCTTAAACCATGATGTTCAGCGCTGGATCACAGATTATCTCCATGCCAGTCGCTATCATCTGAAAATTTTTAAAGGAATAATTCCATGGGATAAACCGCAGACTCTCCTGAACTCTCTCTATGCTGAAGTTCGAATGGATAATTGTGAATACACCTTTGCATCAGGACTGGAAGCTGTAAAAAGTTCCCATACGGATGTGGTCTTTAATGAAGGTGTGCTGGCAGTTACCCCGCATGGTTCAACGTATTACGGCCAGGATGGAAAAGACAGCTGGCTCCACATTAACTTTAACGATCCGCATGCGTTCATCCTGACAGCTTATATTGTCACGCACGCACAGATTAACGAAGATATTGCAGCACTGCTGAAGTATTATCATATTCCCCTGCCTTTTAAACAAACACAGGGAAGAGTAGACACAGACCTGACACTTACGATCAATTTACATGATGGACAGGTCAGCAGCAAAGGGATTTTTATCATTAAAAAGGGTGAAATTGAAGCAGAGAAAAAACGATATGCTGTAAATGATGTAAAAGTCAGCCTGATAAATAGTGACATTACTCTTGAGCACGGTTCTCTCAGTTTTGGCAAAATTTTTACTGCAGATATCTCTGGTGAATTTAGTGGAGCGAGTGAAAGGGGTGACTTTAATATCTTGTTACAGCAATTCAGACTGGGAACAAAAGGGTCTCTTTTGCAACTTGACGATTCAGAACCAAAACCATTGATTCAAGTTCATATCCAGCCTGATAATAATTCACTGGATGTAACAAAATCTTTCTGGAAACTGGATGAAATCCAGATGGGTTTAGCTGCATTTGCCACTCCATTCTCCTTTGCAGAATTTTCAGGAATCCTCCCTCCAACCCTGCTGAATCTTCCCATCGGGGTTTCAGCCAATATTTCCGGGCCATTTTCTTTGAAATATACACAGATAAAACTCCAGTGTGAGCTGTTGCAGTTTAATTTAAAAGATATTGTGCTGGAAAATCCTGGTATTTTCCTTGAAGTTGAATACAAGAACGAACTCAGCATACGCTACACTGAGGTGTCACATTGGAGAATAAACAATATCCACGCCAGCATACATCCATCAGAAATAACGTATGAAAAGAACATTTTGACAATGAAAAAATCCCATATACTCTATGGTGATTTTTTTGACAGCGAGATCTCGGGCTCATATGATATGAGCAAACATTTTGGTGACTTTCTTCTGCAGAATCTAAAAAATAAAAAGCAGGATAGCAGACGTTTGTTTACCCCCAAAAACAGTATTCCGCTACACACCAGCTATAACGATAAGAATCTTATTATCAATATTCCTGACCTTGGCCTCACAATCAGCACCGGAAAGAACAAAAACTGGTCTGCACATTTTAAGGATCTGTCAATTCTCCACCCCCAGTCAAAGATTTTACAGCGATTTAAACTTGATGCAGGCAGCCTGGAAATTTCATCAGATAGTGATAACAAAACATATACTTTTTCAGCGACTATTCCTTATCGTTATGCTTTACTGGTGACAGACAATAAACCGGTCTATCAATATACGATCAGTGGAAAAATAGATCCAGGCGGTGTCACTGCTGTTGTAAATGAAGACATGCAGATAGTGTATGGTAAAGAGTTAACAATCACTTCGCGCGATATCGCCTATAATCTTCCTGCCATCATGCAGTTTGCAAAAGAACAATCCGGATCAAAAGAGGCGAATGCAGCGAAAAAAAGGACTTTCCGTATTAGTTTTGATGCTGAAAATTCCGGTATTTACCTTGACGAAAAATCACAACTCCTTGCTGACCATATACATTTTGATAATAAGGATGGAAGTAATTCCTTGGTCCTTACCCACGGAGAAGGGGAGATAGATACTGATATTGATGGACAAGAGTTTTCCCTGTCGGGTAACAGGCTCAACGATGCTTTTATGACAGCAATAGTACCTGGTGCTAAATTTCAGGGGGGGCAAATGTCGGTGGCAGCAAAAGGATCATTTACAGACTTTTCTGTACTCTTTAAAATTGAAAATACGAATCTTAAAAAATTCCAGACAGTGAATAACATTCTTGCACTTCTTAATACCATACCATCATTGATACGTTTTTCTCTGCCTGAATTTACTTCAACTGGACTTCCTGTATCATCAGCAGTCCTTGGCCTAACCTGTAAAGATGGCTACGTCCTTCTGAAATCTCTTAGCCTTCAGTCATCTGAATTTGATATTGCCGGAAATGGATGGATTGATTTTAACGAAAAAACGATTGATATTGATCTCAATGTGATAACTCGAGTCGGTGCAAACATCAGCAAGATTCCACTGGCTGGTTATGTCCTGGCAGGCGATGAAAAACGCCCATCTGTTACAGTGAAAATTTCCGGTGATCTTTTAAAACCTGAAGTCACAAATTCTGTGTTTCGTAAAGTCGCAAGCACACCTCTTTCCATCCTTTCCAGAGCCCTGACTTTACCTGTACATCTTGTTAAATCCATGAATAATTCTGATGATAAGTCTGACAAGAGACAAACTGAAAGTACTGAATAGTATGAAAATCGACAATAAACAAAGTAAATATTCGGCTGGCACCCCATCTTCGTCCAATCCGGCTTGTTCACATATGACCCAATATAGCTCTCAAGCCGGATTGAACGAACCTGAGGCACGGGAGTCTACGCTTACCCTATCCAAACATTTACAACGAACGGGTAAGGGCACGAATTTACCTCCAACCCGAATACTTACTAACACCGGTGATGAACGGTAAGCCGGCATAAGTACCTTCACCAAATTCTTTTCAAAAAAACACGAGATAAGCGTAGACTTCGAAAGAATTTATAAGGTATTAACACCGGTAAACGGTAAGTGAGGCCGGCATAAGTGCCTTGTTGGTATATCCAACTTGCTAATGTTAAACGAACTTTTCATTTTCTTGTTTTTTATGACAGCTTTTGAGGAGTAAGGCACTAACACCGGTAAACGGTAAGTGAGGCCGGCACTCATTTCAGTACCCCCTCGAGGGGTATAAGTGCCTTGGTTATACTTGGAACTTATTCATGTTAAAATACTCTCAAATTTTCTTGTTTTTTTATGACAGCTTTTCAGGAGTAAGTAAGGCATTAAATTAACATTTTTCTGGAAGCCGTAATTCTGGCCTGGCAGATGTACTTTCCTCCCGCCAAGGGGGGGCATGAGTTAGATACTGGGAATATAGATTGAAATAGAGGGGGATGCAAGTGGGCAATGGATGTAGCGTGATGATCACAGGGGGCGATTGTAACCAGGGGAGAGAACTTTAGTTTCCAGCTACTGATCTATGGTTGACTTTGGGTGGTTTTTGGTTCCCTGTTCCTGAAAAGTCGTCACTCTTTTCAGTACCCTCTCGGAGTCTATCGCTTACCTGAAGGATGGGAAAAACAGGTAAGCGAAACAGACTTCGAAGAAAAATTCAGATCAGATTAATCAAAGTAAAAGCGGATACCGAGCAGGGCAGTCCAGTTGTAGTCATCAACACTACCTTTATCATCCATGTATAAATCTTCAGAAGCCCAATCGTAGTTGATGGCGAGAGAAAGGGCAATGTCGTCGCGGAAGAAGTACTTTACACCACCACCAAAACGAGCAATAAAGGCGTCCTCATCCAGCTCACCGGGACTATTATATATATCGTCATCTATTTCCGCAGCCGCCCAGAGAGCGCCGACCTGAAAGAATGGTACCCAGGCAGACCCAAAATTGAGATTGTATTCTCCCACGGCACCAAGTTGATACGAATCAATGAGTTTATTACTTTGCACTCCACCCACAATAGATAGCTCAATATTATCCCAAAAGAAGTATCCGTAACCGGCCTCAAGGGTCAGTTCGTAATCCAGTGCGTGATTGAAATCGTAAGAACCGTTCACTCGAAGGGATTTTGTGCCCGTATTCAAGTTTGGTACTACGTTGTTGGCTGCTATAGCGACTGTAGTAAAAGAAAGCCCAATGATAGCTGTAAGAATGCTTTGTCTCATGATTTTTTTCATAACTTTTTTCCTCTCTAGATTAACGTAATAGCTAAAGTTTTATCTCTACAAAAAACTTTTAAGCCGTTATTATCAACTCTGCCCTTTCGTTTAGAGCTGAAGTTTTTTATTTTTTTATTTTTAGTGCCTCCATTGAAAACTCAGCTGAGTTTTCAATGGAGGTATCTATTTGTTATGTAACGGTATAGCCACGACCAGTCAAACAGGCAGAATATGCGCGATTATTTCATTTGCACTTTGATTCCTTCAGGAGCTAATTTCAACTTGACACCAGCTTTTTTTGAAGTTAATCGCATGATAACATCGTTCTGGTTTTTCATTCCTACCGCACCGGCTCCGCCACCAAGAGCGATACCAGCTTCAGCTGACATGAAAGTTCCGGTGAAATCTTCAATTTTATTCAAGTGATACACTTCACCAGTTGCTGATATTGAAGTAATACCGATATCAACCACTGAAAGACCGTTTACTTTGAAATGATATTCTTTGCCTTCATATGTCAAAACACCTTCGCCCCATTGAACACCAACACCAAGTGCAACAGATTTTGATTCGATGGTTACAGTGCCGGATGGCGTGGTGGATGGCGTGGTATCACTTGCCATGGCTGATGATGTAAAAACCAGAACTATTGCCATCGCCATAAAA
>JAYEOK010000297.1:0-1730 GCA_034722915.1 Thermodesulfobacteriota bacterium
GCCCTTTGTTCCGCCAGCAATACTTTAAAAACCGTTACATACAGGGAGTATGCAAAGCTTTTTAAAGTGTCGCTGACGAAAAAATTGCGGCGAAATATGTTCAGGTTATTTAATTCCCGTTCCTAAGCCAGATTGACAATTCTCATAATAATCCACAGCTTGATTCAAATCGGTTCCGAATATCAGCCAAAACCTTTTTACCTGGTATGGCCTGTACTGTACCAGAATCAAGTTCGTCAATTCTTCGTTCAGCCTCTTCAGCCCAGAGCGTGTTTAACTCTTCACTGCTTGGAGAATTCAGGCTCTCAAGTAATTTGTCAGCTAGATGCACACGATCGATTGTGGGGAGTGATAACGCCTGATCTGTTAGTTTTGATATAACTGTTTCCATACTCTGATAATACAATGGTTTCACAAAATCATCAATACAACAATCGTAAGCGCCAAACTAACCACACTCCATCAGGCGTGAATGCTCCATGTGTTCCTGTGTAACATTCCACGGTAGCAAAGCCTCATAATCCTCGAGAGAAGAAGCCACTGGCAATTTGCCAAAGATGTATTGCAAGTAGGCGTACGGTTCCAATTTGTTTACCTTTGCAATTTCAATAAGACTATACAAAAGTGCACTGGCCTCAGCTCCTTTTGGCGTACCGCTAAATAACCAGTTTTTTTTTCGACCAATTACGAAGGGGCGAATGCTATTCTCAGCCATGTTGTTGTCCATTGTAAGACACCCGTCTTCTATGTATCTAGCAAGTCGTTTCCATTGATTCAATGTATACGCTATTGCTTTACCAAGGAGTCCTTTCGGTGGGGTTAACAGGATTTCCCTTGATAACCACTTCTTGAATTCATCAAGAATCGGTTTAGCTTTATCTTGCCTCATGCGGTAGATCTCACCATGCGACCACTTGCTTTTGCGTGCTTCCTTCTCAAGCTTGTACATCTTCTTGATATACTTTATGGCCTTATTGGCAGAGCTGTTTTTAGGGTTCTTGCCAAGAGATTTAAGGACATCGGTAAACTTACGACGTGCGTGTGCCCAGCACCCTATATGCACCATGCCTTCAATACTATCAAGGAAATCAAACCCAGCATAGCCATCGGTCTGCACGTATCCACGAAAGTCTCCCAAGAAAGTCCTGGCAACATCACCTGTCCGGCTGGGATGGTATTTGTAAATTAAAATAGGTCTTTCAGGATCTCCTCTACGAAAAATCCACATATATGACTTTGAAGTCGGTGCCCGACCGGTTTCGCGCAATACTTGCAGCGTAGTTTCGTCGATATTTATAAAATTTCCATCTAAAACTTCATCTTGGAGTAAATTCAGCAAAGGTTGACACGCTGCAGCGGTTCGCATAGCCCAATTGCACATGGATGTTCGGGATATTTCTACTCCTATCCGAGTGAACTGTTTTTCCTGGCGGTAAAATGGCAGGTGATCTGTAAATTTGGCAGTAATGATATGGGATAACAAGCCAGGGTCAGCGATGGATTTTGGAATAATCTGTGCGTGAACCGGAGCAATTGAAATTGTAGCACCATCGTCCTGTACTCCCTCACAATTCTTGCAGGCATACTTGGGGCGAATATGGACCAGAACCTGTGCCTTAGCTGGTACAATATCAAGCTTTTCAGATCTTTCTTCCCCAATTTTGCTCTTATCGCTTCCACAAGCACAAACCTTATCCGCATCACTGACATCATGGACGATTTCGACTCGG
>JAYEOK010000298.1:0-7813 GCA_034722915.1 Thermodesulfobacteriota bacterium
TAAGGGGCAGGCTTGACAAATGGGTGTTTTGTGCTTTAAGTAGTTGATGTAATAGCAATTGTAGACGAATTTTTGATTTTCTTGTAGGCGAAACGCCCAATAGTCAAGCCTGACCCCGTCTTGCTGCCCAATAGTCAAGCCTGACCCCGTCTTGCTGTGACCCCGTCTTGCTGCATCTTGACCTGACCCCGTCTTGACCCCTTACAGAAAGGTTTTACAGACTGGGTGACCTTCAACAGCAAAATTGTTATTGTTATTGATACCTGTCATAAACTATAATTTTTATCTATAAGGAACAAAGATAAGGCACTGGTAAACACTTACAGGTCAAGATTTGCAGTAAAGGTGTATTGCTGATGAATGGTTACATCTTTTTCTAACAGAAAGAGTAATTGACATTGGTTTCGGTATGCCGTAGAAATTTAGCTGTATTCTACCGTTCCTCCCTCCTCTAAAAGGCAAGGATTATGGCTACTGAAAACAAACTGACTGCAAGTCAGGAAGATTATCTTGAGGCGATTTACCATATTTCCGCCGCAAAGATGGCTTCCCGAGCAAAAGATATCTGTAATCGTCTTGGGGTACGGGCATCTTCCGTCACAGGGGCACTTCGAACTTTAGCTAAGTTGGATCTTATCAACTATGCACCGTATGACTTAATTACATTAACGGATGAAGGCCGAGTTGTTGCTGAGGAGATTGTCCGCCGACATCAGGCTCTGGAACATTTTTTAGTTAATGTACTGGGCGTTGATCAGAAAGAGGCTGATGAGGCCGCCTGCAAAATGGAGCATTCGGTTCCCAAGGAGATTGTCGACCGTTTTGTGAAGTATGCTGAGTATGTGGAGAAGTGCCCGAAAGGCGGTATTACCTGGAATTCAGGTTTTGGTTATTATTGTAAGCACGGCTGTACCGAGGAAGATTGCGAACATTGCTTGAGCGAATTTTCTGATAAAAAGAGTATCAAATAAGAACTGGAAACAATTCCTTGTGCTTGTGGGTCTCTGCTTTTGAAAGTTGTAAGTTACCGTTCACTCCTCTTCAGTTGACTTTTCTTTTTTGTATGGCGATCTGTATTCATTCTAAGAATTGAGCCTCTTTTCTTTTTGTTTCATTGTTTTTTCCTTCCAGCGATTTTTACCCTTGATGGCTGCGTAAAAAGTTTCAGATCGTCATCCCATCCTTCGTTGGAAGGAAGGGTTCATCAGAATTTCGAAGTTTCACGAATCCATCACACTTGGCTGCTAAGAATTCTGTAAGCCAACCCCTCTTGTATGCTATCATCTGTTTGTTTCCGTATCTATTTGTTTTGTTAATGTATTTGTGCACACGCAAGCTTGTCGTCTGCCCGCAACAAAACTTCGACCAACATGCTATTTCCAGCAGCGAATTAATTACGGCAGGTGTATTAAATTAGCCTTGCCTAAGAAAACTCTTGACGTGAAATTGCCGGTAAGGTAAATAGTCGTGGAAGTTAGTCGCCCCTAAGAATTAATCTTTTGAGAAAGTTGTTTTTAACGGGGTGCCGCATAGCGATTCGTAAAAATTTATTTCACTCAAGGAGTATTTGAATGGGTTTTGAGAAGCAACACGTGCAACAAAAAAACAAAGGGCCATCATTCCCACTTGCTCTTGCCGGTGCTGGTGAAATTGTGCGTATTGTTATGATTCGAGGCGGTGGGAAAATGAAAGGACGTCTCTTGAGTATTGGGATTCAAATAAATGATACTGTTAAAATAGTTCAATGTCGTGAAAAGGGCGCAGTTCTGGTTGCCAAATATGACAATCGTTTCATGCTTGGTGGTGGTATGGCACAAAAAATATACGTTTCAAAGGAGTAAGGAATGGGAAGCACACTTGCAGATTTTAGTGTCGGGATGACTGGTAAGATAACCGGTTTTGGAAAGGGAAAGAGGGAATATCGAAAGAAGTTGTTAGCCATGGGTCTGATAAAAGGTACTGAGTTTACGGTAAACCGGGTGGCTCCAATGGGTGATCCCGTTGAAATTAAAATAAAAGGATACAATTTAAGTTTGCGTAAAGACGAAGCAATAATCATTGCCGTGGAGGGAGTTTAATATGAGTGATTTTACCATTGGGGTAGTCGGAAACCCAAATTGTGGAAAGACGACTCTTTTTAATGCTCTTACCGGTGCCAAACAACGTGTAGGTAACTGGCCGGGAGTTACTGTTGATAGAAAATTCGGTTCGTACAATCATGGCCGTGACGAGATTGAAGTCGTTGATACACCGGGCATCTATTCTCTCTCAGCAGCTTCAATTGATGAAGAGGTTGCCAGGGATTATGTGCTTTCAGGTGAGGCAAATCTCATTGTCAATATTGTTGATGCCTCGAATATCGAGCGTAATTTATATTTGACAACACAGCTCCTTGAGATGCGGGTACCTCTGCTTGTTGCCTTGAACATGATGGATATTGCCAAAGACAGGCAGATTGAAATTGATGTGGAAGCACTGTCAAAAAAACTGGGCTGTCCTGTTGTACCCATGGTGCTTGCGAAAAATCAAGGTGTGGATGAGCTGAAAGAGGCTATTAGCAGTGCAGCATGTGAAGGAAAGGTCACAGAGACAAGAGTTGATTATCCTGTTGAAATTCAGGCAGCAGCCGCAGATCTTCTTCCTCTTGTTGAGGATGTTGCAGCTGAAAAGAACTGGAACCCCATGTGGATAACAATCAGGCTCCTTGAGGACGATGATCAGGTTATTGGCGCAGTAAGTCAGGAAGCCCTCAGGAAAACAGAACTTCTGCAGGTAGAAATAGAGAAGAAACTGGAAGATGATGTGGATATCCTTATTGCCTCTGCTCATTATGACTTAATCAGCACTATCACAAAAGATATCGTAAGAAAAAAGGGTGAGTTGAAGGCCTCCATGTCTGATAAAATAGACAAAGTTGTTCTCAGTCGTGCCTTTGGTATCCCGATTTTTCTTGCCGCCATGTATCTGATGTTCATGTTTACCATTAATCTTGGTGGAGCATTCATCGATTTTTTTGATCAGTTTGCAGGAACTGTTTTTGTGGATGGATTTGGAGGGATTCTCATCTCAATGGGAGTTCCTGTCTGGTTAAAAATAATTCTGGCTGATGGTATCGGTGGCGGTATTCAAACCATGGCTACTTTTATACCCCCAATCGGATTTATGTTTTTGTTTCTCTCTTTTTTGGAGGATTCAGGCTATATGGCTCGTGCTGCCTTTGTTATGGATCGTGCAATGCGTGTCATCGGCCTGCCGGGAAAATCCTTTATTCCCATGCTTGTTGGTTTTGGTTGTAATGTTCCTGCTATCATGGCAACGAGAACTCTTGACAATGAGCGTGACAGAACCCTCACTATTATGATGAACCCCTTTATGTCCTGTGGTGCAAGATTGCCTGTGTATGCTCTTTTTGCTGCTGCTTTCTTCCCAACAGGTGGACAAAATTTGGTGTTTTTGTTGTATCTGATCGGTATTGCATTTGCCGTTCTTACCGGTCTTATTTTGAAGAACACTTTGCTTAAAGGTGATATCACTCCCTTTGTTATGGAGCTTCCTCCCTATCATCTTCCAACCATTAAATCCGTAATTTTAAGAACCTATGACCGATTGATCACCTTTATCTTCAAGGCCGGTCGTGTATTGATTCCGGTTATCATGGTGCTCGCATTTTTAAACTCTTTAGGAACCGATGGGACTTTTGGTAATGAAGATACTGAAAACTCAGCTCTTTCTTCCATGAGTAAAGTGATAACCCCGGCACTCTATCCTTTAGGTGTTACCGATGATAACTGGCCCGCAACTGTTGGGATTTTCACCGGTATTTTTGCAAAAGAAGCAGTAGTTGGAACCTTGAACTCTCTTTACAGTGGCATGGACTCAGCAGCTACTGTTGAAGAGGGTGCGGCGCCTGAAGAAGAAACAGAATTCTGGGGTGCCATTGGAGTGTCTTTTGCAACCATCCCTGTCAATTTATTAGATCTTGCAGGTACCGTTTTTGATCCCCTGGGACTTGCTGTCGGTGATGTTGGGAACTTTGAAGCGGCTGCCGAGGAGTTGGAAGTAAATGTTGGGACTTTTGGTTCCATGGTGACCCTGTTCGGATCGAAAGTTGCGGCTTTTGCCTACCTTCTTTTTGTTCTTCTCTATTTCCCATGCAGCGCTGCAATTGCTGCAGTGTATCGTGAGACCAACCTTG
This sequence comes from Thermodesulfobacteriota bacterium, assembly GCA_034722915.1. Classification (GTDB taxonomy): domain Bacteria; phylum Desulfobacterota; class Desulfobulbia; order Desulfobulbales; family Desulfocapsaceae; genus Desulfocapsa. Next base: position 4,196 of record JAYEOK010000298.1, read on the forward strand.
CCTGGACGATGTTTACAGGATTTTGGACAACTTTCCTTGCCTATTTTGCATCCACTATCTTTTATCAGACAGCAACGCTCAGCAGTCATCCGGCAAGCTCGATGATGTGGATAGCAGGTGATCTGCTGGCTCTTGGACTTGTGATTGCAGTTATGAAAGTGCTCGGCAATAAAAAACAGACCGATTTTTCGCTGGCAGCAGCTGCCAGCGCCTGATTTGATAAAAACAAAACGGTTTTAATAGAGGGGAGCTAGAAGTTTTGCTCTCTTTTTTTAGACTTTATTTGTTAGGGGACCCTAAGGGAAGGATTATGACACCTATTAAAATACGACAATATCTCCAGGAACAAAAACTTGCAACGCTCCATGATATTGCACTCCATTTTAGAACAACAACAGAGGCCACTGTTCCCATGCTTGATCTATGGGTGAAGAAGGGAAAAGTAAAAAGACATCATGGCAGTCTCGGTTGTAATAAAGGTTGCTGTAAATGTGATCCGGCTACCATTGAAACCTATGAGTGGCTTGCCTGATGGAAAAAGAAAAAAAGTTCTACACCTGATGAAGCAAAAAGAAAAGGTAGACTGGGAAGGATCAAAATTATGTTCGAGAGACTAAAAAGAAAGGAAGGAATGAAATGAAGAAATTTTACCAAAGAACTGCCCTGGCAACTGGCATGCTTTGTCTGCTCGGTGGAACCTCTGTTTTTGCAGGTGCTGCCTCTGATATGGAAACAGTCAAACGGCAGGTGCAGGAACTGATTTCTCAAAATCAAAAGCTTACCAGGCGTATTGCTGAGCTTGAAAGCGGGCACGCTGTATTGTCCGGTGCATCGGACACTGGAAAAAATGCCAGGATCAGTGATAAGGCCGGGGCTGACCGTCGCTCGGTTATTGAAGAGGAAATCGCAAAACAGCTGGCTGAAAAAGGGGGGCAATCTATTAATGATTATGTCACTCTTTCCGGTTTGATTGAAGGGGAATTTGCAGCCGGAGATGATTTCGAGGGGAATAATTTTAACGAGTTTGTTCTGGCAACTGTTGAGCTTGGTTTTGATGTTAAAGTAAACGAGTGGGTGAGGGGGAGCCTTCTTGCGTTGTATGAAGGAGGAGAAGAGGATGATCATGTAATTATTGATGAAGGATACATTGAAATTGGCAATTATGATAAATTTCCTCTGAGTACTGCAGTTGGAAAGCTGTATGTTCCATTCGGCAATTTTGAAACAAATATGATTCAAGATCCGTTCACCCTTGAGATCGGTGAGATCTGTGATTTTGGAATGAAAGTTGGTTTTGAAGCAGCAGGGCTATATGGTGGTGTTTTTGCTTACAATGGAATGAAAGACGATGGTGGATCAAGTGTAGTTAAGGGCTATGGCGCACAGCTTGGCTATGCTTTTGAAAATGACGGTATGGCAATAGACGCAGGACTTTCCTATGTTGGCAATATTGCAGATGCTGGCGGGATTAATGACTATTTCAATGATGAACTTGGCAAAGACACTGTTCAGGATCAGGTTGATGGTCTTGGTGTGCATGCCATTGCAACTTTTGGATCTGTTATGATTGTTGCTGAGTACGTGACAGCTCTTGATAATTTTGATGATGCAGGCATGTTTTATCCAGAGACTCTTTATACTGCTGAGCCATCTGCATGGAATATGGAGCTGGGGTATGAATTTGAACTTGTTGACATGCACTCTCATTTTGCCGTTGGTGTCCAGGGTACTGATGAGGCGGTAGAGCTTGGATTGCCGGAGACCAGGTATATTGCAGCGGCATCATTTGAAATTTTTCCTGCAACTGTGCTTACTTTGGAATATTTTTATGATACTGATTATGATCTGAACGATGGCGGAACAGATGAAAGTGCCAATACATTCACTACGCAACTGGCATATGAATTCTAAGTTAGATGGAAACGGTTTTATTTGATTTCCGAATCAAATTTTGTCGTTTTCTTATTCCCCTGACAGGATGGTCAGCCTGTCGGGGCAGTGAGAGTTCTTTTTGGTTTGCAAAGTGGTTGGTGCTAATAAGATTCATGATACTGAACAAAGAAAATGGAGACTATCATGTGTGAACAAATTGATTTGCCAAAGGAAAAAACTACTTCCCGTAGACGAAAAAAGTTATGGGAAATTTATGCAGGTCATCATTGTTCCATACTGGGAACCTGTTTGCGTCGTACGGATTTACGAAGATTTGCAAAGAAAAAGATATTTCAGATGGAGCCAGGGACAAGTGATTACCAGGTTCATTTTGATCTGGTGGGTTTTGTGGCAAGTCGTAATCCAAAATCAAGGGCTATTCATAAATTTCTGGATGAAAGATACCGCGCAGCAATAAAACGATATGCCGCAACTCCTGATGATCAGGGTGCTCTTGAGCTTTGGGAGCAAGACTTGAAAAGAGGAACAGTTGCCGGGGCTTATTGGGCCATTATGACGAATCAACTCTTTTCCAGTGATATGCGAAACGAAATTTATGGGCAAAATCATATGATGGGCCACGATACTATCAGCAGTAATCAGCGCGGGCAACGTCTTACCGAAGAAATAATAAATAAAGCTGCCATGCTGGAAGAGGTACTGGTATCAGAAAGACAACTTCATCTGAAAGAGCAGATGGCCATGAACAGTGAGATTGAGATTCTTAAGAAAGTAGAAAAGAAGAGCGTCCTGCTTGCAGCAGAGAACAAAAAAATCATTAAAAAAAATACTCAGCTTAAATTGGAACTTGCAGGCACCAGCCTGTCAGGAAAGATGGAAAAGATAAGAGAACAGCTCAGTGAAAGTAATAAACGGAATGCAGGGCTTTGTGTCGAGATCGAGACCTTAAGAAGGGAACTGGAAGAGAATAGTGATCTGTTCGATATGGTAAGTAATAGCACTGAAGAGCAGATAACGAAAAACACAAAACTTGAAGAAAGTCTTGCGGAGTTGCAGCATGAAGTTCTTTGCATGGAAACAGCAATGCTGGGCAGTTTGGATTCCCCATGCAGTTGCGTAACATGCGATGATCAGAACACAAGCCGTTGCCCCGGTCCCGACCTTTGCGGCAAAACCATACTCTATGTTGGAGGCCTGCATAAAATGGTATCGCATTACCGGAAGCTTATAGAGAACCACGGAGGAAAATTTTTGCATCATGACGGTGGTAAAGAGGCTTCTCGAGCCATTTTACCAAAGATGCTCAGTAGTGCAGATGCCGTTCTCTGCCCAATAGATTGCGTCAGTCATGATGCCTGCACCCGCGTCAAGAAAATTTGTAAACGCTACCAAAAACCCTATGTGATGATGCGAAGTTCCGGATTGTCATCCCTTGCAAAGGGCCTGGCGGAAGTAGTGCAGTAGGTAAACAGGGGGCAATCAATTTTGATCCATGCAACGACACAGTTATTCGTTTTTTCAGAGATTACCGCGTTTCCAGAAGCATAAGAAGCATAAGAAGCATAAGAGCATATACATAAGCAACAAAACACAACATAAGAACATAAGGGTCAAGTCTCATTTTGACTATGTATGGTGTTTGTGATAGGGTCATTTTATTCCACCAGTAAAAACCTTGTCCTTTGGGCAAGGTCAGAGATCAGTGGCTTTGCCTTCTGATCAGTA
>JAYEOK010000299.1:0-25774 GCA_034722915.1 Thermodesulfobacteriota bacterium
TCCACCAGCAATATTTGCGTTTTCTCCATCAGATAGTCACTTCAACTTGCGCATTCTCCCGAAGTAAAAGGTTGTACTCTCTTTGGACCTGATCAAGTTCTGCCTGCATGAGATAGTCATTTATTTTGTCTTTCACATCCTCATAGGGGGTGGTTCCAGCATCCTTTCTTTCCATAAGTTTAATAATGTGATAGCCAAAGCTGGTTTTTACCACTTCACTTATTTCACCGGGCTTTAAAGCAAAGGCTGCATCTGCAAAAGGCTTTACCATCTGTTTTTTACTGAAGAATCCCAGATCCCCTCCGCGACTGCTGCTTGGGCCCTGTGAATTTTTTTCAGCAAGTTCAGCAAAATCTTCGCCATCAAGGGCCTTCTTATGTATATCTTCGATGCTTTTTAAAGCCTGTTTTTCAGCAGCCTCATCAGCATCTTTATCCAATTTAATCAGGATATGACTGGCCTTGACCTGCACAGGAATTGCAAATTTTTCAATATTTGCTTTATAAAAAGCTTCACTTTCCTCCGGGCTTATTTCAATTTTTTTCTTTAATTCCTGTAACAATTCACGATGAAACTGTTGCAGAATGCTCTTTTTGCTGAATTGTTCTTTGACAATGGTCATATCAAGGCTGTTCTTTTTCTGAAAAGCATTGAACTCTTCCTCTGTTTTAAAAGAAGCTCTAAAATTGAGCATTTCCTGATCCACTTTTGCATCATCCGCCTGTATGCCACGTTTTTTGGCATCCTGAAACATAAGTTCTATAGTAATGAACCTGTCAATTACTTCCTGTTCAATATCTACAGTAGCAGATTTTTTTTCCTTATCTACTCCAATAGCTGCAAATTGATCTTTGGCAGCAGAAACAGCCTCGTTAAAGGCCACACGACTGATTTCCACATCGTTTACCCGGGCTGCGGCACCATTTTTTTCAGCAAAGCCTGGAATTGCATAGAAAAACGTCAGGCAAAGAGTTACTAAAAGTACTGTTTTAAAATTGTATAGCTTCATATAAAAAATCCTCTTGGAGATGGTGTCGTGGATAAGCACCTTAAAATGACAGGGTACTCTTTTTAGCAACAGTTTGTTGGGTTACGCTGACTTTGTATGGCCCGAAAAGTCAGCGGGTAAGAGAAAGTGAGCGTAACCCAACACATCCCGTGCAGTTGACCGCTAAAACCCAACCTACCCCAATAATCAATAATGATTGGTGCGTTTTACCTTAGCCTGACGGGATAGCGAAAAGTTTGAGTTTTCACCAATCAAATTACGTCAACGTTGAACCCTGCCATGCCCCCCCATATACAAATTCATCCTGTAGCGTTTCCCTTCTGCAAGAAAACTTGAATATTCTTTCAAAACTGCTTCAGGTTGTTCACCGATAAGCGTGGAAAGTCTCATAAGATAAGAGGCCACTCCAGGTTCTACAACACTCTTTTGATACTCTATGAGTTTCTTATCAGCATCGGAAAAAAACCGATCTGTAAAGGATTTCCCATGGCACTCATTACAAACAGATTTCATGTTCTTACGAAGGTTTTCAGCACGCTCCGCCACAGGAGCTTTGGGTGATGTGAGATCACGGGTGAGACGCCAGGCGGGATTATGCCTGGTCAGAAGCCCCTTTCCGGCACCGTTTAAATGGCAATATGCACAGGTAGGAGCAACCACATCTTTGCCCTTCAGGTACAGACCAGGGCGATCCAGATCTTTACCGTCCGCCAGGGTTTCGGAGACAACACTGTGAACAGAATGTCTGTAAATATCCCCTTCAGGGTAATTTTTGCCATCATGACAACGGAGACAAGTTTCAGGCTGACGAACTGCCTGCAGAGAAAAACGATGCCCCAGGTGACAAGAGCTGCAAAGCCCATTGCTGTTATCAGGATTACTTCGCCCGGCACCACTGTTTGGCCATGTTCCAGCATCCGGCCTGTGTTCTGAATCCACTGTAACGGTTGAACCATGACATCCCTGACATTGCGGGAAATTACCATCTTTATCTTTAAAACTGGAAACAACCACAGACCTTGGATCGTCTTTTTTCATGTCAGTCAGCAATCGAAGGGCTTTGGCATGACCACTGGTGATATAATCACGTAACTCACCTTTATGGCACTTTGCACAATCAAAAGAAGTAACAATTGGAGAAATATTAAACGTCTCAGCATGTGGTATAGCGTCGGAATCACCCTTGCCTCTGCCATGACAATCCAGGCATCCAACTCCTGCCCGCGCATGGGGTGATTTAACCCACTCCTCAAAAATTGCGGGAGTTTCATCCTCATGGCAATTGATACAATATCCGCTCTTGTCAGTGACTTTTATACGATCTTTGAGATCGTATACGGAAGTCTCTGCAAAAGCAGAGATACTGAAAAGTACTGATGTGACGAGAAAAAATATTCCACAATACACGATACGAAAAGCTTTATTCATTGGCAGGAGTCTCCATGTCAAATTTGATGGCGGTGTAAAAAAAAAGCAAACGTGAACAACAATGCAAAAAATGTTCCTGTGTGAGCATTATACGGTTATCAGTTTTTCAATATTTTATCGATCTCACTGGAAAATTTCTTCATATCGAGAGGTTTACTCAATAGCGTTACTTGGTCCCGAAAAATATTTTTTCGGGCAAGATCTTCATCACTCGCCATACTGATGAAAAGAACCTTCACCTCCGGATTAATCTTTTTCAGGGCGTCATACACCTCTCTGCCATCTATTCCGGGGAGCATAACGTCAAGGATCACCATACTGACAGCATCCTTCTGTTGTCTGTACTGACTGATTGCGTTTTCGCCATCTTCCGCAACAAGCACTGTATAACTCATTGTTTCAAGGTAAGTGCCTATGGTTTTTCTAATCAGCCAGTCGTCATCAACAAGGAGAATGGTTTTCCCTTCCGGCCCAGGAGGCAATGTTGTAGAGTGCTTACTCTCCAGGTCTTCTATCTGTTTTCCCTCTTCACAGGCCGGAAAAATCAGCCTGAATGTGGTTCCCTCACCCGGAACCGTATCGATCTCCATAAGAGCATTGTGCTGATTTGCAATATTTTTAACAATTGCAAGCCCTAAACCCGTTCCCCTCTTAGAAGTTTTTGTGGAATAAAAGGGTTCCAGAATTTTTTTCAATACTTTTTCCTCAATACCGGATCCGGTATCACTTACACTGAGTACCATATACTCTCCGGCAGGAATCGTCCCCCCATGTAACTCCTGTCCTTCTTTGACAGACAGGGGATCAACCGATACAGTCAGGTCTCCCCCTTCGGGCATGGCATCCCGGCCATTTGTGGCAAGATTTAACAGGATCTGTTCAATCTGATGACAATCCACCTTAACTGCTCTTTCGTTCTCAGCGATAACAACCTTGAAAAAAACATCTCCAAGCAAAAGGACATGTAAAACATTTTCAATATTATGAATAACTTTACTCAGTTTAATCTTCTCTAAAGAGCTACTTTGTTTTTGACCGAACAGCAGCAGGTTCGAAGTCAAGTTTTGTCCAAGCCTTGAGGCTATACCAATATTATTACTTAATTCCCTGGCAAATATATTGTCTTTCTCAATATTTGGTTCAAGGAGCTGACTAAATGTTGAAATGGAGGTGAGCACATTGTTAAAGTCATGGGCAACTCCTGCCGCAAAATGTCCAATATCCTCAACTTTTTTTGCTTGTTGCAGTTTCGCCCCTAACTGTTTTTTATCGGTTATATCGATGATACTTCCCCGCCTGCCACGGAAGTTCCCGTCGGCATAGACAGGAATACTCACGTGGGAAAGCCACCTGGTCTCACCTTTTTTGGTAACAATACGATATTCCACATCCTCATGGGGCATCCCTTTACAGCCATCCTGAAACAAACTAAACAGATGTTTATCCTCGGGATGCACCATGTCATACATCAGGTTTTCATTTTGCTGAAATTCCTTGCTGGAGTACCCGGTAATACGCTCACAGGACGAAGAAATAAAGCTGAGTTTTTCATTTTCATCTATCCAATATTCAAAATTATAGGCAAATTCCGAAACAATCCGAAAGATATCGGCACTTGCCTCAATTCTTGACTTACATCTTTTCATCCCCAGAGAAAGCAGCCCAATCATTCCGAGGCCCAACAGCCAGAGAACAAAGTGAACCTGAACAATAAACCTTCGATGACCGGCTGCAGCTTTGAGGTGGGGTTCCATGGGTACGGCAATACTCATTCCACCCCGAACATCACCCACTTCCCCCTGCCAGTCATGGCACTCCAGGCATCTCTGCTCAGAGATACAGGGAGAAATCAGGCGCATATAGGGAGCATCATTTATGACAGCCATTACTGTCCGGGCACCGCCACCTTTCTCAAAATCCTCCAGTGCCAACTTCTCCCACTCATCGGGACTGTTTGCAGGGTGAACAGGATCAAGGCTTACAGTGCGGTTGAATACGGCAGGATTCCCCAACTGCTCCTGCGACAAATCATAGATCCGGCTGGTCATATTCAATGGATTAACAGCAGTTAAGCGAACACCATCAGCACAGAAAATATCAGGTTGAATACTATTTTTAATAGTTGGATTGGACTGGTTTGTTTCAGAAATTTTCGCATAAATCCCACCCAAAGAACTGGTCCAAAGACAATGGGCAAGGTTATGCTGCAAAATTGCTTCTGCCTCCACTCGGCTTTTTTCCATTGTGCTGCGATCATTTTCTTTCAGGTTCAAAATCACAGCACAAACCATGAGTATCGACCAAAGCAATGCCAGAATCACAAAAAGCTGTTTATAGTCGATGGAGGATAAATATTTTTTCATAGACATAGTATTTTGCACTTGAGAAGAGGTGCTCTGAATTCACTTCTCATTACTCGAAAATTATCAAAGTAACATCAAAACGTTACCAGGTCGCCAACCCAGCCACCCATGATGGCATCGAAAAAAATCATTTTTTACGACTCCAGTTTTCATAATATTCTATACAATATCGATTTGACTTGGTAAAGACAGATCAGATAATCATATTCTTTATTTTTTATTAATCTTACATTTGATAATAATATGAAACAACATCTTTTAATTGTGGAAGATGAAGTTTTAATTCTGCTCAGCCTGTCAATGATACTTAGGTCAGAAGTCACGGAAGTGACAACTGCCGCAAATGGAAAGAATGGACTCCGGGAGATTTCAAACTTCCCGGATTTTGATCTCTACATCATTGACCTTACACTACCTGACATGACGGGTCTTCAATTAATCCAGGCAATAAAAAAACAGCAACCGAAGGCTAAGATTATAGTCATGACAGGAAGGTACCTTAACAAACAGGCTATGCTGAAGAAGATGCAAGGCGCGGAAGAGCTTGCAGACTGTCATTTTCTCGCCAAACCATTTGATATCCACCAGGTGAAGGAAACAGTTTCTCAAATTTTACAAAGTGCATAGCCTGTAATGCTGCCCTCCACAAAAAAGATCGTTATATATATTCTACGCTTATCTTCTCAGGAGTTGAACAAAAAGTTATACTCAGACAAAATTCGAATATCTACATCCGAAACAATAAAAAAAGCGAAAAAAAATAGCCTTTTTTTCCTTGGAGAAAAACACAAGCCACCACATAACCTAATGAAAATATAGAATTTTTAAGTATCATCAAAGAATACACTCCCCTATTAATGAATACATATTCATTGAATGGTTGACCCATGCGGTATCTTGGATTATCTTGCTACATTCAAATAATTGTTAACATCGGTAATGAACGGTAAGCCGGCACTCATGTTAGTGCCTTACTCGTTAATTCCTGTCATAAAAAACAAGAAAATATTCTGTAAGGCACTAATCAACAAATGTGAGAGCTCAGAGGTATCCCTGTGTTGGAACTACTTCTGAATAATTCTATCATGTCCATACAATGACGTGTTTAAAAGGGGAGCTATGAAAAAAACAATCTTCACGACAATCTCTTGCCTGGCCGTTGGTTTCATTTTTTCAACGGGCAACATCTGGGCAGCGGATCCAGAACTGGAAAACAGCGATTGTGTAAAATGTCATGCAAAGGTTGCACATGACAACATGGCTGCTGGTGCAAAGCACCTGTCCGAAGTAGGCTGCCTCGACTGCCATGTGGGTGGACATCCCCCCAGCACCCCAAAAGAAGAACTTATTCCAAAATGTTCCATGTGCCATGAAGGCGAGTCCCATTATGAAGTAGCCAACTGCCTGGGCTGTCATCAAAATCCGCACCAGCCACTTCATATCGTTTTTGGTGAAGACAATGTAGCGGCATGTAATACCTGCCATGGCGATCAGGTTAGTGAAGTAAAAAACAACCCCAGCGCCCATGGCCAATTTGACTGTGTCCTCTGTCACCATGACAAACATGGATACATTCCAGACTGCATGGAATGTCATAAGCCACATCGGGAAGGGCAGACTTACAGCGTTTGTATATCCTGTCACCTTGTCCATCAGCCAACTAATGTTGCCTATGTGGAAGCCGTCCCTAATCAGGACTGTGGTGCCTGCCATGCCAAGTTGACAGGCACTCTTGCTGCAGGTTCAAGCAAACATGCCCCACTGCAATGTGCTGCCTGCCACAAAAACACACACGGTTTCATCCCCGCATGCCAGGATTGTCACGGATCTCCTCATCCAGCATCAATGATGGAAAAATTCCCGAAATGTCTGGATTGCCATAAGGATCCGCATGATCTTGACATTTAATTTTCGTAACTATTCAGCAGCACCTTTCTTCGCCCAGTCAGGTGTTACCGCATAGCTTACTATCGGAGTCCAGGCTTAGCTCTATCAAGTAAGCCAGGACTCCGAAATAATTCCTAAAGTACTAACCCGGTTCAACCGGAAACAATTCAGTTCACTGGATAAGTACCTTACAGAATATTTTCTTTGAAAGGGAGAAACAGATCAATGAAGAAGGAAATCAAAACCAAAGTATTGGCAGGGCTTGTTGCGTTATCGTGCTCAGCAATGTTTATGGCCTGTGCCAATCAGGGACAGGACGCAGCTTCAGTAGCCACAAAACCTGCTGTTACAGTAGATTCCGGCCAGGCAGCTGAAACTGCAGCACCTGCAACAGTGCAGGCAACTTCAGATGCGCCGTTGTACACACAAATGCCTCGAAATTTAACTCCAGTTGAATGTGCTGCCTGTCATAATGGCCAGTACGTACGGCTACAGAAAAGTAACTCTAAACATCGCTTTGATTGTCTTGATTGTCATGACCAGCTCCACGCCAACATTCCAAGCAAAAATAACTATGCAGAGATAATTCCCAAATGTGCCACCTGCCATGATGCACCCCATGGCGATTCGTTTACAAAATGTGCACAATGCCATCAGGATCCACATTCTCCACTGGAAATTCCATTTTCCGGAGTTATTGGAAATGTTAAGAATCATGCCGGCAAAAAGGTAGTTGCCTGCGAGGTATGTCATTATGAGCCGGAAGGCAAGGAAATGGAAACCTACCCGAGTAAACATAATGCCAATGTAGGATGTACCGGCTGTCATGGCGACGAACAACATGGTGTTCGTCCCAGTTGTTTTGACTGCCACGAACCACATACTGCTGAGCAGACCTATGCAGACTGCCTTGTTTGTCATCAACCTCACAGCGCAATGAACATCCTGCCATACCCTGAGGACACATCAAATACAGTTTGTGCAGCCTGTCATAAAGCAGTCACCGACAACCTGCAGACAAACCACACAAAGCATACTGATCTGCAATGTGCGAGCTGCCATGTCACCCACGGCGAGATTCCACGATGTCAGACTTGCCATGACGAACCCCACGGAGCAACACTCCATAAAAAATTCCCCGACTGCCTTAAATGCCACATAGATCCACATGACCTGCCTGTAAACCCACAGGCTTAAAAGCAAGGCTTTTCTATCTGAATATTCCAGTTCCTACTGGAATATTCAGATAGATACTTCCCGCCCCCTTCCCCCTCATATTTACTAATACCGGTGATAAACAGTAAGCCGGCACTCTGTTCTTTCCCGCCCTGGTTCTATAAATGAGCCCGTTGATTTAATGCCTTTTTGCCCGATCTTTTCGTTAAACGAAAAACTTTATTAAATCAACAGACTCATAAATCTTTAGTACCTTACAGAATGTTTTCTTGTTTTTTTCAAAGAAAATATTCTGATAAGGTACTTATGCCGGCTTACCGTTCATCACCGGTGTTAGTGCCTTACTCCTGAAAAGCTGTAATAAAAAACAAGAAAACTTGAGACTATTTTAAAATGAATAAGTTATAAGTACAACCAAGGCACTTATGCCGGCCTCACTTACCGTTTACCGGTGTTAGTACTTTACTCTTGATGAATTCGTAAATTGCAAAATAAGAGAGAATAAACTATACACTTGTTGGGTCATTTCCCCCACCACCCATTCAGCAAACATCGAGCGTGGGGCAAATACCCCACAGCGTCACCCGTAATACTCACTACTTACAGTACACTACAGGGGTTAGTAATCATTTAAATGATGGTCTGATAATTGCATAAATCAACAAAAAAAAGGGTATCCACTTCGTTGGCTAAAAAAAAATCTGTAGCATAAAATTTATTTCACGGTTTTACAGGTTAGGTTCACTGATAGACTGGAAGACGTGTAAGTCCAGAATCTTCCGACAGTGCAGGAAACGACAGGAACAAAAAAAATGGTGAATAGTTCAAAAGACCTGCGTCAGCTCTATCAAAGCGCAAAAAAAATTGCCGCTTCCAGTGATATTGATGAACTTCTTAACAATCTTTTAGAAGACCTGCTCAATAACGTACAATTTGAAAGAATAGTTCTATTACGACTGAACCCGACCGATCTCTCCCTGGTGACAGAAAAAAGCCACGGCTTCGAAGAACCACACCACATTCCGAAAAACCTCCCTTTTACTGCCGATTCCGGATTACTTCATCAGGTATACACTGACCGGGAGCCACTCAATCTCATACGTCCTGCTGAAGGAATCCATTCCTTGATCTCATCAACTTTGCTCTCTGACAGTGACAAAATCCCTGAAAACGGCGCCAACAGAAGAACAAACATTAAACTCTATGTTTCGGCACCGGATTCTTCAAATGCAGAGGTTTCCAATCAAAAAAACTATCAACCTTTTTCAACAGTGTTGTTTGACGACCATGATGATAATATTTCAACACTTCTTGGAACCGTTGATTCATTTCTCATCCTTCCCATTAGCGATCAATACAATTTTTACGGCTTTATCATTGCCGACAAATCTCATTCCGGCGGGACGATCAGTTACCATGAAGTTCGTCTTTCCTGCTCCCTGACAAATCATTATGCCCATGCCCTGTGTCGCGCCCGTGAGCATACACAAATGCTCACACAAATCTCGACTCAGTCGCAGGAAATTGACTACCTTGAAACGCATTGCCAATCTATTATCTATAATTTACGAAGCGGTTTGATTATTGTCGATCAACTCATGAATATCACAGAAATGAATCCTACTGCAGAAATTATTCTTGGTTACCGGGAAGATGAACTGATCAACAAACCCATTGATTTCCTGCTTGAAGGGGATCAGGATGACTACGAATGCCTTTTTTTGGATCTTGATGATAAGTTAGATTCAGACATGGGCCTCCTTACAGAAACATCCATGCACAAAAAAAACGGTCAACTTTTTCAAGCTGAGATTTGTTTTTCAGTAATCACTGATCGACATGACAATATCCAGGGATTAAGTTGTATTTTTCGGGATATTACCACCCGTAAAGCCATGGAAAGAGATCTGGCAAGAAATGATAAACTCTCATCACTGGGGGAGTTGGCTGGAGGTATCGCCCATGAAATAAAAAACCCGCTGGCTGGAATTGGAGGTGCTATCCAGATTATTGCAAGAAATCATGATAAAGACAGCCCTCACGGTTACATTTTCAATGAAGTACTTCAACAGGTCAACCGCCTGGATTCGTTTGTTGACGGCCTCCTCAAGTTCGCAAGACCAGGAAAAACAAACTTCGATTCCGTAGACCCGAAAAACCTCATTGAAAAGGTACTCCTTGCGACAATTTCCAAATTAAACGATAAGGATATTACCGTCATAACATCCTTCAGCGACAATCTCCCACTCATTCAAGGAGATGCCACCCAGCTGCAAATAGTGTTTTCCAACATTCTGGAAAATGCCATTGAAGCAATTGACAATAAGGGCACAATATCAATTAAAACATTCTCGGATTTCAACAGCAGAAAAACGCCTCAACATGATACATGTTGCAGTATCCCTGGATGCAACACAGTGGCAGGAAAATTTACCGTTGCATTTACTGATAGCGGCAAAGGAATTGACAACAAGTCCTTAGAGGTAATTTTCAACCCTTTCCACACAACTAAAAGTCACGGAACCGGTCTTGGACTTTCCATTTCGCATCGAATTATCGAACAACACAGTGGCACAATTTCAGTACAATCCAGGCTCGGACAGGGTACGACCTTTGCCATACAGTTACCCATATGCTGCGCCACGACGAAAAACACACCCGGCTCTGCACTGACAGCCTGACTATAAAACGAAACAGCTTCCCTTTATAAGTAGGATCTCTCATGAAAACTCATCGCATACTTGTTGTTGATGACGAAAAACTCGTCTGCTGGTCACTTAACGAAATGTTAAACGATGCCGGGTACACTGTTGAAACAGCCCTCAGTGGCGCAGAGGCATTAAGCAGGTTTGATACATTTAACCCCCACATGGTACTGCTTGATATTCGTTTACCCGATGCCAACGGCATTGAACTCCTTGCCGAATTCAAATCCCGTAACGAAGATGTGCTTGTTCTGATGATAACTGCATATGCTGATGCGGATTCTGCGGTGAAGGCGTTAAAAATTGGTGCAGATGATTATATAGGTAAACCATTTAACCTTGACGACATAAAAGATCTGGTCGAACAATGTTTCATAAAAAGTCAGATCACCCAAAATGCTAATTCCTTTTCCAGAAAACAGCGAAAGAAACACGAATTTGACACCCTGATCGGTAACTCTCCTGGAATTATCAATGTCTTTAAAATGATCAATGTGTGTGCTAAGACCGATGCGAAAATAGTAACAATACATGGTGAATCCGGCACAGGCAAGCAACTTGTAGCCCACGCCATACATGTCCATTCCTCAAGATCTGATGCACCGTTTATAGAGATCAACTGTGCTGCCATCCCTGAAAACCTCTTGGAGAACGAACTTTTCGGCCATGAAAAAGGTGCATTCACAGATGCAGTCCGAACATATAAAGGAATCTTTGAAGCAGCAGAAGGCGGCACTGTATTTCTTGATGAAATAGGTGATATGCCGTTAATTATGCAGACCAAAATCCTAAAACTGTTAGATTCCAGGCAGTTCCGTAGGCTTGGTGGAACACGCGATATTGAGGCAAATGTCCGCATCATTACTGCTACGCATCAGGATCTGGAGCAACTTGTAACAGAAGATAAGTTTCGAAAAGATCTGTTTTTTCGGCTCAATGTTATGCCCATCAGCATTCCTCCCTTAAAAGACAGAAAGGAGGACATTTCCACTCTGGCAAATTATTTTATTCAACGTCTCAATGAGGAATATGGAAGCACTACTCAGGGTATTACTCCAGAAGCCATTGAGCATCTTCAATCATATTCCTGGCCCGGTAATGTTCGGGAACTACGTAATTCCATTGAACGGGCAATGATGCTTGAACAAAGCCCAATGCTCTCCTCCCGTTATTTTGACCTGGCAATAAACAGTCAAACGCAACAGCACGGAACAGAAAGTGACGACACCATTACAAACTCTCCACAAACACCCCAAAACAATGTTTTTTTCACTCTGCCTCCCGAAGGAATATCCATTGCCGAAGTGGAAAAAGAATTAATCACCCAGGCCCTTGATCGATTCGATGGAAACCAGACCCAGGCGGCGAAATGTTTGTGCATGAGCCGGGACACCCTTCGCTATCGATTAAAAAAACATGGTATTTCTAAAAGAATTCCACTGTGAAACCTGATGCTATTATTCGTCACTTTTCCCGTTTTCCAGAACAATCAGCAGCCTGAAAGCAAAAAAGCGCCCAACAGGGTTCATGCATCTTTCAAAAAACCTCATTACAGGAAAAGAAAATGCAGGAATAAAACCTGGATGTTCAAATCCGCCGCTTAAAGGATAAATAAAATAATCTGAACAACTGGTTTGTCTTATTGTAAAATCAGGGAAAAGTTTTTGGAATTTTTCAGCTTGCCGCAGAAACATACTGGTGGGAATTGCCATATTTCCATCAAAAGGATTTTTCAGATCTCCCTCCTCCCACATCTCTTCGCTGAATACATCTGGTGAAAAATCGACATCTTCCTGATGCAGATAATTATAAATCAGATATGACGCCGGGGAAATACACGGTTCAAGCATCAGGAGCCGACCATCTTTTTTGAGAACACGCTGTGCTTCTTTGATAAAATTGACAGGTTTTGCCAGGTGGTGCAGAACATCTATAACAACAATATTTGCAAGCGAATTTGACAGGAACGGCAAATGATGGCCATCGAGATTGACATCCAGCCATGGGCAAAAGGTAAAATCAGAAGAAATTAAATCGGGATAAAACTCTTTGAGATTCCCGCCACCACCACCAATTTCCAACGTAGGGCCCTGCGGAATCATATTCCCGATAATTCGTTCATACCAATCAGTATAAATCCGTTGCAGAACCTTTTTCTCAGCCCAGGTTTCACGGTGTTTTTTCAATATTTCATATGACATGGCAGCCTCGTAAAAATGATGGACTCGTAAAAATCTCTCTGCTCCGTCATTCCCGCGCAGGCGGGAACCCAGAACATGTTGAAATAACTCGATTCCCGCCTGCGCGGGAATGACGGGATAAGGGATATTTTGACTTTTTACGAATTCATCAAAAATGGCAAGCCAGCACAAACAGCATTTACTCTATTACCGGTACTGAAAAATCCGCTTTCAAATCTTCTTCGGTGGGTGGCAACTGCAGAAGCCCCCTGAAATTCATGTCATCAATTTCAGGAGCATTTAAAAATTTCATGACAACTTTACCATCTTTCCGGGCAACTAAAACTGTCAGAACTTTGGGGATCTGATACTTTTCAGAGAGTACTCCGGTTTTGTCAAAAACAACCGGATAGGTAATTTTAAAATCAGCCATGTACTGACGGGCTTTTTCCTCAGTGTCATTCATGCCCACATTAATGGAGACAAATTCCATTCCCTGCTTTTGGTATTTTTTCACCAATTCATTAATTTCAGGCATTTCAGTTTTACAATTGGAACACCAGGATGCCCAGAAAACAAGCATCACCGGTTTCTTCCCGATGACTGCGCCAAGATCCACAGGTTTCCCATCCATATCCACACCAGTAAAGGCTGGAAGCTGATCTCCCACATCAGTTGCTAAAACTGCTGCTGGCAGAGCCAGGGTCAAAATACAGCAGATTAATACAAAATACTTTTTCATCGTTATGTTACTCCATCAAAAATTCATATTTGTAGATCTTCTATTGAGTGAGAAGCAGGAACACAATAGAGGACAACAAGACAGCTCCCCGCCTGCGCTCCTGATATTCATAAACACCTCTATCAAATCCTGTGCCACTTGGACGGGGCGTACCATCTCTATCATTTTCCGGAGCATTGAACGAGGTTCCGCTGTCAATACATGGCGATCCCGCCGCCACATGATAGTCAGCAGTTAAAAGGGGATCTATAAATATATCATTACTGCCCGTTGAAAAACCAAAGTAATTTTCACTGTTCTGCCAGAATGAATTATAACTGTTGCCTGAAATTTCTCTCTCTCCCGGATTGTACAAAGCGTAATCATTATCATAAATAATATTATTACTGATTATAACACCATCATTATCAGCAGTGAGAACAACTTTAATGCCGGTACCCAATACGTCATCTCGATGATGAGCAATTATATTGTTGCTTATAACAGGATGGGCTGAGTCAACGATATTAATCCCGGATGGGGAATTATTTCGTATAGTATTGTTCATTATTTTCGGAAATGAATTCTGCGCCACACAAATTCCTGCACTTGGGCCGGATACGTTTCCATTTCCATTATGATAAATCTGATTTCCGCTGATCGTTGCAGAGGCATCGCCCATATTGCCAATTCCGCATTCATTATTTTCATAGATTGTATTCCCCTGAAGAAGCGGAGTACCTGTAGTGTTTACATGAATCCCTTTGTTATTGCCATGAATCCTGCAATTTCTCACCGTTGCTTGCAGGCTATTCCCCCCAATATCAATGCCGTTCCATGCAGCTCCTGTGACTTCAAGTCCCTGAATTGTCCCGCTGTAATCTATGGTCTGTATGGCATGATACTCAGTATGATCAGGGGCATTAATTATGGGCATCTCTCCATCCAGGCTGATCCCTGATATATTTAATGAGCGTAAAGGTATT
Organism: Thermodesulfobacteriota bacterium; assembly: GCA_034722915.1. Taxonomy (GTDB): domain Bacteria; phylum Desulfobacterota; class Desulfobulbia; order Desulfobulbales; family Desulfocapsaceae; genus Desulfocapsa. The sequence goes on from JAYEOK010000299.1 coordinate 14,456, forward strand.
GGGACGAGAGACACGAGTTCATTGTATGTTCCCGGCAGAATATAGAGGGTATGAGTATCTGAACCCAGCCATCTTCCCGGTGGATTTAACGCATGTCCTATTGTTTTCCAAGGCGCTGCCTCACTCCCATCATTTGCATCATTTCCATTATTAGCATCGACATAATACTCTACAGAAAAAACTAAGGATGGGAACAACAGAGACACTCCGAGAATCATCTTCATGATTGACCAAACAGTCGATGTTGACATTTTATCTCCGCTTTATCGTGTGTAAATAAAACATATGGCCGCTTTTTTCTATTCACAGTCATTTAATGACATATGACAGCAAAATGCAAGGCAAGGTAAAAAAGACTGATACCGGTAAACGGTAAGTGAGGCCGACACTCAGTTCAGTACCCCCTCGAGGGGTGTAAGTGTCTTCCGCATACTCAAATCGAGCCATTTCCCCCCATATGAAGCTGCCATTTGCCCCATTGGAACAAAATCGGTTCATTTACCACAGTGTCCATACCCCTTTGATTTCCCTGCACACACAACTCCTTCATTGTAGCACTCACCCTTTGCCATCATTGAGCTCTGTCGGTAAATAAAAGCAAAGCTGGTTAAGTATGTAGTTAGAAAATAAAATTCTATAATTGCCTGTAAACAACATTGCATTTCTCACAGCTTTTCACCAACAACTGAACAATTGACCAGAGCAACTTCCACGAGAAATTAAGTTATGGTGTGGAAATTGCAAAACATCGCAGAATCGACGCAATACTCTGCGGGACCAGTACCGCAAGGGCAAGGCAGTTTCACAATAACAACACGCAAAAACAACTAGTTAGGCAAAAAGCCATTACAAAAAGGAGGAGAACCTGGCAACCAAAAAAAGGGAGATATACAGTTAATTCAACCTGGTTTATTAACGCAAAATGAGCAGATTCACCTATCATTTACGACCATAATCTGCCCATCGCACAACTAAGGAGAAAACATGAGTACTAAACGTTTTCGAACAAAGGTAGCGCTCTGTCTTATTGTAGGTTTGCCCTTGGCAGCCTTCAGCATTGCCAATGCGCAACCTCCCCAGCAGGACGCATACGCCTTGCGGGACCGTGCTGGTAATCGTATCAATCAGCAGCTTGACATGAACGATACCATCACCATGGCAAACGGTGCAGTCTATGCAGCCGGCCCTGCCTACAGTCCCAAACAGACCTGTGGCTCCTGCCATGATTATGATGCCATCACCAAGGCCTACCACTTTACACAGGGTGTTGGAATCGGAGATGCCAGCCCGGAAGGCGTCGGAGTTTCTGATCACTGGTCCGATGAAAACCAGAATGGTACCCCGTACAAATACCTTGCCAATGCCTATGGGCATCTCCTTTCCGGCGGCCAGTACGGTGCCTGGTGACCTCCTTCCTACCGCCAGTTGGCGGCAAAGGAAAACCGAGGTACAGCAGCTGATCCATTCTCCACCGAAGGAAAAGATTCCTGGTTTGATATGAGTACCCCTGAGATGATGGGACTCTGTACATCATGCCATATGGGTGGTGGACCTTTTGAGGGTATTGTTCAGGGAGATGGTTCAACCACTCCTTATGATGATCCTTCTCTAACTCCGACCCATACGTCTGACCGTGATTTCTACACATACGGCCCGGACGCTGCATCCATTGCCTATTACGGCACCTTCGACACAGGCAATGAAACCATCATAGAATCAGTTGCTGCAGCAGGCTCGCCTGAAGCACACGACTGGAACAAATCCGGTGTTATGGAAGCGGATTGTATGATGTGTCATATCGATCCCGAGAGTCCTCAGGCCCTGATGGCTGCCGATGGTCTTAAAGTAAATCCAAACCGTCCACGGATGATGATCTTTGCTGAGCGTGATGAAAACGGCGAGGTAACCAAAATTTCTCTGGGCACCCCACTCCACACCGGTCTTGAGAATCAGACCGCCACCCCCTATACCAACCATTTGCAGCGTATGACGCGGCCCACCTCCATGATGACCCTTATGCAGCTTCCAGCGCAGAATGTTGGCGAAATGATGGACATGTGGACTCAAGGATTGGCTGACATAGACGCAGCCAACACGACAGCCGGCACACCACTGCTTCCTTTTGCCCTCTATGGCCAGAATGTTCCCAAAATCTGGGATCAAAACGGTATCAAGGCTGAGTACTGCCCCAACCCCAACGGGCCTACTGATGAAATGCAGCGCCTGATGGCAAATAATGATGCCATCAACAATCTGTTTGGCGGTTTCCTGCAGTACATGATTGGTAACGGCTTTCTGCCACCTGATGCAACCATGGATGACATGATGGCCATGTTCTTTAATGACTTCATCTACGCCTATCAGATCAAAAGCGAAATGGATCCATCAGCAAACACCATGATGCCCATTCCTTTCGGACTGCGCGCCTATGACCAGGGCCAGTTTTACACCGACTGGGATGATCCCAACGGATCTGTTCGTGACTATGTACGCGCCCCGCTTATAGAAGGCGAAGGTATCCCCTATTCAGGCCGCACCGGTCTTGGATGGCAGGCAAACATGTACGGTATGGGCCTTGTCATGCAGGGAGATTACACCTACATGGATATGGCGACCGGTATGATTAAGACCGATGAGGTCGTTCGTGATTATCAGAACGGTACAATCGCTCACGATGCCATAGACATGGTACTGCGTGACTATCTGCCAAGCTTCTTTGATGCCATGCCCACAGCAGAGCTCATGGGACTTGACCTGGATCAGGATGGTTCTCCCATCTCCTATGTGCAGCTGGTGAAAGATGCAGGAACCGGCGAATGGTCTGCCAAGACCTACTGGGAAGTCGATGAGGTTACCTATCGGTCTATCCATCAAAACCTGTTTGGTGGTGGTGCTGATGCCAACTCACCAAAGTGGATCACAGTTTGTGGACAGTGTCATGTTATGACCCATGATATGGCCTCTGATACAACCAATGTACGTAAATATGGTCTTGGTTTTAATGCTGACTGGGTGAAGAATGGTGCCTTTATTAACAGCACCGATGATCCGGATGCCATCGGCTATGACGCCCATATGTCATCAAGTGATGGTTCCAAAATGGGTTGCGGCTCCTGTCATCTTGCCCAGGCAAACTACCGTGTCAGTAAAGACCTTGAGACCATGCATAACTTCCTCAAGGGAACTGATACCGCGCATATGGTCAGGAACGATCTGGACAACAACTCTCGTCCCAAAACCTGTGAGCGTTGCCATTTCACCGACCTTGACACTGGAGCAAATCCAAATGTTGCCCATGAAGAGAAATTTGGTGAGCATGCTGCACAGCATATTGAAAACATTGCCTGCCAGACCTGTCATGTACCATTTAAGAAGACCTGGCGTTTTCGTGTAATGGACGACACCCTTGGTTATTACGGCAACTTTGATACCCGCATGGGATATGATGTACTGCCAAATGCGGAAAGCCCCACTGGTATGGGAAGCATGAAACTGATGGCCTACCCGCCTCAGTACGGAATGAGCCCTGAGTACCAGCCATCTCCAGGCTATGGTATTCCTCACTTCAGTATGGTGGCCCAGCATATTGATGCTGATCCGGCCAACGGCATAGTTGCCATGGATTATGTTTCTGAGATGGTTGATTACTTTGGTATGACCAAATCTGCGGATCCTGGACAAATCGTTAACGGTATGCCCACCAATCCCAAGTTTGATTTCTGGAATTACTTTCTGCAGATGAATATGAATATGAAGGCGCAGTATGGTATTCCGCTGACCTTTGATCCTGCAGCACCCAACAAAGTTATGCCTCCTCTGTACTATGCAAATGGTCAGAACGGATATCCTCAGATTGTTATTGGTAACCCCATCACAATCATGACCTGGGTTGATGCAAATCCTGCCAATGCTCCTGAAGTTGCAGCTGGAACCGATATGTCCACTCTTGCTTATGGTGGTGCTAAAATTCTGTACCTGCGTGAGATCATGGCTGTTATCAAGGATTACCATTCGCCTGTTCAACTTGGCATGGTTGATCCAATGGATATGGCCATGATTCCAGCTAACGATGCAGGATATGCAGCAAATCCTTACGTTGGTAAAGTAATCCTTAAACCAACCCCAACCTATCCCGGCGGGTATGTAATCTTCGACCATACCGGTGATATGTACCCTGATATATGGCATGTTGAAGATGTCCGGGCCATGCAGGAAGCGCTGAAAATCGCACTGACTGAAGAGGGTGTTATTGATCCTCAGCCCATGCTGTTTGTTGCTGCCCATTACTTCTCTGATACCCATGGTGTTCAGCCCAAAGAGCATTCTCTTGGTGCGCTTTCCTGTAACGACTGTCATAATAACATCGATGACTCCACCGGACACGAGGTTGCAGAACTTCAGGCTGGTGCCCATCGGACAACTGATCGTATCATCAACTTTGTTCCCTGGCAGCCACCATGGTTCCAGGAGCCTAATCGTCTGCTGGTATATGACCCTGAGAATGGTATGGTTCCCACAGGAAACACCGGTACTGATGGACAGGGTTCCTTCTTTATCGTTGACGGTGAAGTTGCCTACATTGAAGGTTTTGGTAACACCGCTGCCGGCCAGGAACCTGCAAACGGTATGATGGTTCTTGGTGCTACCCAGGAAGATGTACTCCATCTCTCCGAGCATCACGCAGAAGAGCTCTTCTACCTTCACGGTGAGGATACCATCGCTGGTACCGCACTTTCCGGTGTGAATCAAATCTTCCTGACCCAGGCTGAGAAAGATGAGACCTATGTTGTACAGATTGCCAATGGTCTCAGCCAGACGCCCACAGGGGAGTGGACTGACCTGGTGGTTCCCATGTATATTCCGGAATCCATGAAACCGGAAGTTACTGAAATGGGTATTGTTCAGTTTCCTCAACGTGTTGAATTTCCTGCAGGACCCGGTATGTATGCTGGTGATGCCTATGTTGTCCGTGTAGGGCTGCATCATGAGCATGATGATACCTTCTTTATTTGTCTGCCAACCATGAATAAACCTGATGGCTACGCGTACCCTTGGCCAATCCTTGTTAAAGAGAATGAGGCTGGTGCTGGTTGGAATCGTATTGATGCAGGACCTGGTTATGCAGCGCGTATAGTCGGCGCCTTCCCCGGTTACGTCAAGATTAAGGTCTCTGGAGCTAACGGAAACTCCGGCCGCTATGCAGCTGTCTGGGCCACTGAGGATCCTGATGCTGATTTTGATGGCGTAAGTGTTGGTCATGGCGATTGTGACGATGCCAACAATACCATCTATCCTGGTGCTACTGAAATCTGTGGTAACAGCATTGATGAGGATTGTGATGGCAGCGATCTTGCATGTCCTTAACTAAATCTCAACCACAGTAATACGTTGTGAAACGTACCAGGTATGGTAATTTCCCCCAATTGCCATACCCGACACTGTGTAAGTAAGACAAACGAGCCCTTCGGGGCTCGTTTTTTTTTTGCCTGTATCTTTTTTAACGGTGCCTCAGACAGCACCTTTGCAATGACAGAATTACCCTGCAGTCCTCGTGAAAAATCGATTCGATTTGAGAATAAATACCTATTCGCGGACAACCTTCCTGTCATTTCAACGCATTCAGAATTCCCGCATTCTCGGGAATGACGGAACCGGGAACTTTTCACAAAGATCCGTAGATCCGTAGGTTGGGTTGAGTTCCACGAAACCCAACATTTCCTGTTGACCACCACTCACCCCCCTGCTGCCCACATCATGTACGACCAATATGTGCTACCGTTTTATGGTGTATGGACTGTTGGGTTTCACTGGTACTTTTGTTTCTGCGTGTTTCCGGGTATACTTGCTTGACCATCCGGCATTATCCAGTGTGATATTTTTTTGCCCGTTCAACCGCAACCCCATGTACCCAAGGTAAATTCGTAAAAAATCATTTGTAAACGGCCAATTTTGACAATTCTCCCGTAGGTTGGGTTGAGTTTTACGAAACCCAACGTTGAAAGGACAAAAATCATGCAATATAGGCGGGCACGAACAGAAGGAGGGTCCTATTTCTTTACTGTTGTAACCCACAGGCGACGACAGTTTCTCTGTGAACCTGAAAACATCCTTCTCCTGCGCAAGATATTTACCGAGATCAAACAAAACCATCCCTTCTCCATTGATGCCATCGTTATTTTACCTGATCACATCCACTCTCTATGGACCTTGCCGGCTGGAGATTCTGATTATTCAACCCGGTGGCGTCTGATAAAGAGCGAGTTTAGCCGTCAATGCAAGCAGCGCTTCAAGGGCAAACAGACAACATCCAGGCAAAAGAAAAAAGAGCAGGCAGTCTGGCAGCGCCGTTTCTGGGAACATGAAATTCAAAATGAAATGGATTTTCAGAACCATGCCAATTATATTCATTATAATCCGGTTAAGCATGCTCTGGCAGCAACTCCGGCAGATTGGCCTTATTCAAGTTTTCAGAGCTATGTTGATAGAGGTCTGTATCCTTCACAATGGGGTGCAGGTAAGCCTATGGAATTCGGAAGTGGAGTAGGACAAGAGTAGCATCTATGGTGAACGACAGAGGTTATGGGTTGAATGTTGATCTTTGCTTGAGCGAACCTTTAGCTCTTGGTTTGTAATGCTCCTGGATATAATCAACTATTCCAACTTCATGTTTAATTTCTGTTCAGCATCAGCCTGTCCCTGAAAAATCCATTTCCGTAGACCTGTAGGTTGGATTAGCGTTTTATTAACGTCAGCCTGTAAGGTTATGCTGACTTCGTATAGCCACTCAAGTCAGAGGGTAAGAGAAAATGAGCGTAACCCAACATTTCCTGATCATTCGCTCAATTTCAACTTGCCTCCCCTTGCCACTTGCAGCAAAAATCTTTTACTCTTCAACATTCTGATTACGTGTTGGGTTTCACTTGTACTCGTCTGTCTGCAATGCTTCCGGACATAACAGACAAGGTCTCCCATTCAACATCATGGGTTTTTATCCGTTCTACCCAACCTACTGTACTCAGTCAGACGCCCACAGGGGAGTGGACTGACCTGGTGGTTCCCATGTATATTCCGGAATCCATGAAACCGGAAGTCACTGAAATGGGTATTGTTCAGTTTCCTCAACGTGTTGAATTTCCTGCAGGACCCTATATGTATGGTGGCGATGCCTATGTTGTTCGTGTAGGGCTGCACCATGCGCATGATGACAGTTACTTTCTCTGTCTGCCTGTTCAGCCGAAACCTGACGGCTACGAATACCCCTGGCCAATGCTTATTAAAGAGGAAGAAACTGGTGCCGGTTGGAATCGTATTGATGCCGGGCCACTGGCGGCAGCACGAATCGTTGGTGCCTTCCCCGGTTACATCAAGGTTAAAGTCTACGGTCCAAACGGAAACGCTGGACGTTATGCCGCTGTCTGGGCAACGGAAGACCCCGATGCTGATCGTGACGGTGTAAGCATTAGTCATGGCGACTGTGATGATGCCAACAACACCATTTATCCTGGTGCCACAGAGATCTGTGGTAACAGCATTGATGAGGATTGTGATGGCAGTGATCTTGCATGTCCTTAACTAAATCTCAACCACAGTAATACGTTGTGAAACGTACCAGGTATGGTAATTTCCCCCAATTGCCATACCCGACACTGTGTAAGTAAGACAAACGAGCCCTTCGGGGCTCGTTTTTTTTTGCCTGTATCTTTTTTTAATGGTGCCTCAGACAACACCTTTGCAATGACAGAATTACCCTGCAGTCCTCGTGAAAAATCGATTCGATTTGAGAAGAAATATCTATTCGCGGACAACCTTCCTGTCATTTCAACGCATTCAGGATTCCCGCCTTCTCGGGAATGACGGAACCGGGAACTTTTCACAAAACCATCTGCGCTTGACACCACGCGTACTTTTAGTGCCTTACTCCTCAAAAGCTGTCATAAAAAACAAGAAAATGAAAAGCTTGTTTAACGTTAGCAAGTTGGACATACCAACAAGGCACTTATGCCGGCCTCACTTACCGCTTACCGGTGTTAAATTAATTTCCGTGCCAACCTCACAAAAAAAACGCCCTCCCTCCTTAAACACACCACTCACGAATAGCACCAAACCTGCTACCAGCCTAACCCACTAATGATTTCGCCTGAACTGTATCCATAAAACATATAAAAAAACAACTTGCGCAAGCAAGAAAAATCACGTAAAATAGTGTTATATAACACGAAGATAGGGGCATTTAACCCTGTCGGATTGGGGCATTTGCCCACCCCATTCTAACCGTGGGCCACTAGCGGCCAGTTTTATTCAATTTTACCGGGAGGAGTAATATGAAAACAAGAAAAGCATTGGTTCAAGTATTTGCTATCAGCGCATTGCTGTTAAGTTGGGTATCCATGGCCGGAGCCTGGACCTATAGTGTCGACACCTATTCGTATTATGGCTCTGGTGCGCTGACAGGGACAGTACCCGGTTTACTCTATCACACCAAGGTGGCTGTAATCCATAATGAGTCAACCGAAAGCCAGGAACTGAATGTTGATCTGTATTACAGTTCTTCTTTTACCGGAAAATATGAGTATAGTCCCAATGGCGGTACCAACTGGATGGTCATAGATAATACCGTTGACACATGGACAAAAACTATTGCAGCCGGGGGCACGATCTGGCTGAGAATCTTTTTATATAATTCTGTCGACGTTCGATTCCATGTTTTATCTCCTTCCCCATGGGGAACAACACATGGAGATTATGCCGACACTGAAGAGTATTACTTTGCCTTTCCTCCCGGGTCTCATTACTATGCCGCTGGTTGGGTTCGAGATATAGGCGGATTTGTGGCAGTTATTCATCCCTTGCCTTGATGCAGGCAATTTTATTGCCCAGAAGACTGGGCTTTGACAAGCAAATAAAAAAAACGGCCATTCGGAACTCATTTCAAATGGCCGTTTTTGTGGTTTCAAAAACCAAACGGATAGTTTTTATTGCCACACTGCTTGCTGAGCAAGCTTCTGGGCCGTTTCCCTGCTAATGGTATATTGCTCAGAGCTATAACCGCCATACAGGGTAACTCTGTTTATTTTCAAATAATAATGGCGTCGTAAAAACTCTTCATCTGCTTCGTTGCTGCAAATAAAAATCCCATAACAATTTGCGTTGTTCAGAAGTTGTGTTTTCTATTAAGGAACGGGAATTAAATAACCTGGACATATTTCGCTGAAATTTTTTCGTCAGCTGTACTTAAAAAAGCTTTGCATACTCCCTGTATGTAAGGTTTTTTTAAGTACAGCTGGCGGAACAAAGGGCAAGAAAGATGTTCAGATTATTTAATGTACGTTCCTAAAGTTATTTAAAAAGCCACTTACCCTGGAGAACAGGAAGAAAGCCGAAGCTATACTCTTCTGGTAAATGTTGGAAAACCTGGTTGAAGGCCGGCAACCAACCTAACAACAAAAATGCGCCCTTCCGGGTTCGTTTTTTTTGTTCCTCAACCATATCCGTATCGGAAAATCTCCTCTTTAAAAATTTCATCGTTTAATTTGAGTCCCACAAGACCTGTAAGTGATTTCAACTGCTTCATACAATCGATTACTCATATTGCATTTTTCAACTATCGTCCAGTAATCACGCCCTTTTCCGCACCCAACGGGTCTTATCACCCAATCCACAGTGGATTTTGCCCCTTTTTGCACCTGTTTTTCATGTACCTTTTTTCTATTTCTGCATCACATTTTTTCATCGGATAAAAAAATCTTTTTTTATCATCTCCCTTATCACAACAGTATTAAAAACTTTTTTAATACTGACCTCACCAGACAGCCTCTATTCACATTTACCTCATATTCAGAAGGCCTGGGAATTGCAATTATCTCTGATTGAATAATTTTTTTCAGCCGCATCTACAAAAGTCAAACAGCACAAAGAAAAAGAAGAAAAACTGACCAAACAGACACAAATGCCTATCGCACAGAGGGAGCCACAAAACAGTGGGCAAAATAAACGTTAGACTCCGAGGGGCACTGAAATGAGTCACGGCTTTCCCATTCTTCACCGGGATTACGATTTTAACAATACACAGCCACTGAGCGTTACTGCTCAAGAAGGCACTTATCACTATTTCATTTAAAAGGAGAAGTTAAAATGAAAAAATCACTACCTGTTACCTTGCTTGCTTTATGTACAATCACCACATTGGCAACATCAGATGTCACTGCTGGAACCAACCCGAACGGGAAACCATTTATACAGCTTCAGGATCAGATCATCGAAGTAGAGGGATCTGTAAGTACTCTCGCAGAGCGAGTTGACCTTCTGGTGACAAGGGTCGATTCTATGGAAGAAATGATAGCTGCCAACGATACGGCGATAGCTACTCTCCAAAACGAAAATGCAGAACTTCAATCGCAAATCAATATGCTGGGCACTGATGTTACTGCCTTGGAATTGTCTATCAGTGACCTCGAGTCACAAAACAGCGACCTTGAACAGCAGATAGCCGACAATAGTGGTGATATTGAGCTTCTTCAACAACAGGTACAGGAAAATGAAGATCTCATCACAGCTTTTCTGCTTGAAATTGAGGGGCTCGCCACTTTGCAAGACCAAATTGATGATAACTACGACATGATCACACTGATCCAACTACGAAATGATCAGATTAGCGAAGACCTGGAGCAAAAACAAAATATAATCACACAAACCTGTCCAACAGATTGGGCAATCGGCGCCATATACGAGGATGGAACTCTACGGTGTGAAGAAATCAGTTCAAGTGGAAGTGGTACGGTAGGTACCATAACTATCAGGAGAACCTCAGCACAGATAAATGTTGTTAATGGCAGTGGGATGAATAATATTATTGCCTATTGCCCGATCGGGACTATCATAGCTGGTGGTGGGTACTTTGGTGTGGACGGGGAAACACACGTCATGGACTCGCGACCTGATCATATTAATAATGCATGGTATGTTGTTGCCTATAGAGGAACTGATGCCTTTTTCCCAAGCGACACCATGGGTTCAGTTGCTACGTGTATTGAAACTCAATAGTTTTCCCCTCTACTGCAGCGATATTACCCAAACCCGGTTCAACCGGAAACAATTCAGTTCACTGGATAAGTGCCTTATCAGAATATGTTCAAAAAAACAGGTAGGCACCCTAAAGAGACAGGGCATAAACTCCAACTCCGAGAAAATATTCTGTAAGGAACGGGAATTAAATAACCTGAACATATTTCGCCGCAATTTTTTCGTCAGCGACACTTTAAAAAGCTTTGCATACTCCCTGTATGTAACGGTTTTTAAAGTATTGCTGGCGGAACAGGTAAG
>JAYEOK010000300.1:0-7747 GCA_034722915.1 Thermodesulfobacteriota bacterium
GTGCGTAAATGTGGCATACTTGCAGGATCGTACCCAAAGTCTTCTATTAATAAGTTTCGAACAGTATTAGCAGTGATGGGTCGATACAGGCGACGAGTATGAAAGGTTGGGTCTGTTTGACATCTAGGCTCAACGATAGTCTTAATATCTGCAAGCAGGTTCGGGAAATGATCTTCAGTTTTTTTTCGTCCTCGATTCGAGAATTTTTCTTCGGCAGGTATGTTAGAAATTAGCTCCTGCTGTCCTTTTCGAATGGTTCCTCGATTCCATCGTAAGTTGTCTTCAGCCCAACTCTGTCCACCATAACCATAAGCTTCAATCGTCTGAGCCATAAAAATACGCTTTGGATTCCCTTTGAGTGAGTCTGCTGCTTTTCTCATGAGATTCTCAATAGCTATTGGTTTTATTAAACTCCTTGATTGGCCAAAGGATTGTCCTCCTTCGCATAACTTCTCAAGGTAGACTTGAAGAACCCTATTTACAAGATGCGTATCACTTTTTTTTTAATAAGTCATGATGTGCCAGCAATCGTTCAATCATCGCAGTTGAAATACCACTATGTTCTTTGTTGATTGTTTTTTCGAGTTCCTCAATAGAACCCTTTGGGTTCCTCAGTAGTGATACTAAAATGATTACGGCCTGCGTGTCTGAGGGAAAAGAAAACAATGGTCGCCCTGCAAATCGTTCTCGCTTTTGGGCGATTCTAATATCATGATCGGAACCAAAATACACTAACACCCCATCACACTTCTCCCTTTCCAGGCGAGGGTCAACACGAAACTGTGACATGAAAGAGTGTGCGTTAACACTTAGTATCTCACCTAATTCAGAGGCCGCCAAACCAGCAGGGGAGCTTGCAACCAAATGGACAACTGTTTCTTTGAGATTTCCAGATTTAGAGAAACCGATATCGTTATATTTCCAAATTCCAAATGAATTAAAATGAACTATAGACGGGAGGGAAAAGTATTTTCCATTATGATTATAACTACGAATCCCACCCCACTTAGAAAGATATCTTTGCACGGAACGTTGTGAGCAAGATAGAACACCCTCCAATTGGGAGAGTGTCATTACCTGGGCTAAAATAAAGCGACGCATGGCCTTGTCGAGGAGTTCTTTTTTTACCATATCCACAATCCTTGTTTTGTCGTAATGTATGAAATTAAACATAACATATATCACGACAAAATAGAGACTGTCAAGCATAACAAGCTGGAAAAACATGCCTTTTTGTTACCATGAAAGTCTGTCGGCTCTATACCGCGACAAAATCGCTTGCAGAAGTATTTACTGTCAAGCTACAGGTGGCTATCAAATTGAAGTGAAGAACCGACATAAGAACTAAGTCATTTTCACCGTAAATCAACGAGTTAAAGAGGAGGAGGGGTGAGAATAAGGAAATATTTGATTTGGTCAACTATGTTGAAATGTATCGGGGATGACAACAAAAAATACAATTTTGGATGATTATTTTTGTCCAACCGCCTAAGCATTTACCTGCGCCTTTGAGAAAAGGCTTTACAACCCCGGTTTTGCAGGGAGAAAAGAAACATCTTTTTGGTCAAGGCGGCAAAGGCCTGCTTTTTTGCCATGCTCAGGGCGTGTTGGTCTTCCTCTATATTCACTGTTTTGTTCAGATTCCTAAACTGGCTGGCTTTGCCACAGGGACGATATTGACCCATTATATTTACTTTGGCAGATACTGTCATGAAGGGAAAATTCAGAGGAACGGGGGCAAGTGGAACGGGTCAGGAACGGGGTCGGAACGGGGAACGGGTCAGAACGGGGTCAAGAACGGGGTCAAGTCTCATTTTAGCATAGTTCACCTTTTTAAGGTATAGCGCAAAATGAGACTTGACCCCGTTTGTGCGTTTGACAAAATGAGACTTGACCCCGTTTTTCGTTTATGATGGTGTCAGCGGAACCTGGGGAGTTGACGGGAGCGCCTTGTATGGAATCGGCGGCTGGTTTTCCGGAACCTCAGGTGCCAGCATCGAATTTGTCCTGGATCAGATCAGACTCGGTAAATTAGGTGTTTCTGCACAGCAGCCTCAGTTTTTCGGAGTAATCGAAACAACAGGGTTTCTCAGTTATAAAATCTGGGAAACCGAAGGAAAAGTTGGAGACAGGAAGTTTATCTTTGCCGATGATTTCACCTTTGCCACCTCGATTTCAATACCCCGCTGTGTACCCACTGGTTTTCTTGATAACAACTGTGATGGTGTTGATGATGACTGCAACGGGATGGCAGATGACGGGTATGAACCTGATGCCGGATGCGGTGTCGGTCTCTGTCTGACAGACAACACGCCAAGCAGCTGCATTGACGGTGTCGAGACAGTCTGTGACCCCGGCTCTCCAGTCCCTGAAGATACAGACCCGGTCTGCACGGACGCACTGGATAACGATTGCGACGGGTTGGTTGATGCTGCAGACCCGAGTTGCATCGCACCCTGTGTTCCGACCGGTTTTCTTGATGACAACTGTAGGAACGGGGTCAGGAACGGGGTCATCAGGAACGGGGTCAAGTCTCATTTTAGCATAGTCCACCTTTTTAAGGTATAGCGCAAAATGAGACTTGACCCCGTTTGCACATTTGCAAAATGAGACTTGACCCCGTTTGTCGCGTTTGTCCGTTTGTCGCGTTTGTCGCGTTTCCGTTTCCCGTTTGACCCCGTTTGTCCGTTTGTGATGACCCCGTTTGAGACCCCGTTTGACCCGTTTTGGACCTTCTTGATGACAACTGTGATGGTGTGGATGATGACTGCAACGGGATGGCAGATGACGGGTATGAACCTGATGCCGGATGCGGTGTCGGTCTCTGTCTGACAGACAACACGCCAAGCAGCTGCATTGACGGTGTCGAGACAGCCTGTAACCCCGGCTCTCCAGTCCCTGAAGGTACAGACCCGGTCTGCACGGACGCACTGGATAACGATTGCGACGGGTTGGTTGATGCTGCAGACCCGGGTTGTCTTGAAAAGAAAAAATTTCCCTGGAACATGTATCTGCCTGGTTTACTTGGAACTGGTGCTAACAAATAAAGATGAGGTCGTGAGTATCAATTATAAATAAATGCAGAGTTTCAGCCGCAATTTATGATCAATTTAACTTTCTTTTTTACAAAACAAAAAAGGCTCGAAGCAGCAGTTTCGAGCCTTTCGTAAAACATTCCGCAAGCAGAACAAGTGCACATGCGGAGACCAGTACAGTCTCTATTATTGCGATATTTCCCCACAAAAAAAATCGTGTCAGACCTGATAACGCCAAGGGTTTCCTGAATCTTAAAGCCCCAATTTTCTAAGGAGAAAAGAAAAATCTTTTTGGTCAAGGCGGCAGAGACCGGCTTTTTTTGCCATGCCCTGGGCGTCTTGGTATTCCTCTGAACTTACTGTTCTGTTCAGATTCCTAAACTGGCTGGCTTTTCCGCACGGACGATATTGATCCATGATATTTACATAACTGTTTAAAGAAATTTTCCTTGCTATAAACCGGAGAATCTTTTCAGTCTCATCAAGGCAGCTCGGCATGATAAGGTGCCTGATTAATAGTCCTTTTTCAGCCAGTCCATCATCATTTATGACAAGATCACCAACCTGGCGAAACATTTCTTTAAGGGCCAGCCGAGCCTTTTCAGGGTAATCATAAGCGTGGGCATATTGTTTTGCATGTACCGGGTTCCAAAATTTGAAATCCGGCATATAGATATCGATCATACCCTCTAAAAGTCGTAGACTTTCCACACTGTCATAACCGCTGCTGTTATAGATTAAGGGCACATGAAGACCATTGTCAACAGCAAAGGGCAGGGCCTCAAGGATCTGGGGGGTCAGATGGCTTGGGGTAACAAAATTGATATTATGACAGCCCTGTTCCTGTAGACTCAACATGATCTGAGCCAGTTGTTCAGGGGACGTCTCAACACCTTCCTCCTGGTCAGGGCAGTGGCTGATTTCATAATTCTGACAAAACAGACAGAGAAGGTTGCAGTGACTGAAAAAGATGGTCCCGGAACCCCCACTGCCGACCAAAGGTGACTCCTCACCAAAGTGGGGACCATAACTGGCCACCATGGCCCTGTTTCCTGTCTGGCAGAGTCCTTTTTCGACCGTTCCATTGTCTGTTTGTTGGCGATTCACACCACATTGGCGAGGACAAAGTCTGCAGGGTGATAAAAGTGTTTGCGCCTGACTGATCCTTTTCTGCAGTTCTCCCTGCTCATGGAGGGTGATATAGGAAGCTTTCATGGTGTTTTCCGATGTAAAAATTTCTGCCAGTCAAGTTTTTCAAAACTTTTATGAAGCATATGGTCGTCTTCATAAGTGAAGATTTGCAACTGAGAAAAGCTTTTATCGGCAAGGGGCAGCACTATGTCCGGTGGCGTTACCGTATCCTGAGTACCTATGATAAGTGTTGTGGGCGTCTCAATTTTCCTCAGTGGAGGCGAGTATTGCGGAAAATTCAGAGCCGGGGCCAGTAAAATAAGGGATTTGCATTTTCCTGGATATTCCATGGCAAAACAGGTGGCCATGAGACCACCGAAGCTTGATCCCACCAATGTCAGATTGTCACAGTTGTGACAGAGGTTTTTCAGGGCAGAGAGCCGTGTTGCCAGATTTCCTTTAAAGTCCGGGATGAGCATCATTGAGAAATATTTTGCAAACCACTGCCCCTTTGTCCCTTTACTGGAAGAGTCCAGACCGTGAAGGAAGAAAATTTCGTTCAACTTTTCAACAACCCCAGGCGATTATCCAATTTCCAGAACCAGATGGCAAACTGCTGCTGGAAGAGAAAGGCCAGGGCAACCATCATAGCTGTTTGCGGAGGGAAGGCTGTAACGGCAAGGCCTATACAGATAGGAAGGTTACGGAGTTCCACGTTGAGAAGAAGGGTCATGGCATCTCTGCGGTCAAAAATCAATCGGCCCAATAATATGCACAAAACAAATATGGTAAAGTACCATAGAACCAGGCTGGAAAGGGCTTGAAACATAAGTTCCGGATAGCTGAAAATTAATCCGGCTTTCATGCTCATACTGGTAAAGACAAGATAGATCAGTCCCCAGACACTGAAGGCAGGCAGTATGGGTTTGATTTTTTCCTTGAATTGCTGCCTGCTGTACCGTTGCAGGAGCAAATTATAAGTCATTACTCCCATGCAGAGCGGTATAAAAACCACGAGACCAATGGTTTTACCTATGTGCATTATATCTATTTCTATTAATTTTCCTGCAAGAGCATATAAGTAAAGCGGTGCCAACAGGGATCCAAGAACAAGATTTGTGGCGCTAAGTTTGAGAGAGGCTTTTACATTCCCTTTAAAGAGCATGGTAAAGGCCATGACCATGTTGCCGCCGGGAACAACACTGATAATGAGCAAACCAATACGCAATTCGGGCCATGGTTCCAGCAACAGGCTGCCGATAAGCAATGCAGACAAGGGGAGGGCGATAAAGTTCAGCAACAGGTTAACACCCATGAGTCGTAAATCAGTAAGTCTGATCAGTTCCCGGGGCTGAAAACCTATCATGGCCGGAAAGATAGTCAGCATTGCAACCGGCAGGATGAAGGTCTTCAGGGGAGAGGTGTCAATAAGCTGCCCGCAGAGCAAAGCTATACAAATCACACAGGGAATAACATAGATCAGATTTCTGGATGGAAAGGTGAAGAATGTCCGAAAGCTCATGTTTTTACAGGGGATTTCATAGTTTCCCTCTCAAAGAATGGTGTCCGGCATGAACGATGCCGGCAGTCATTATATCACCCGGCACACAGTCACAGGATGTATCTGGAATATGAACCAGATGGTTTGTTCCGGTGCGGCCGACAATTGAATTTTTACCCGTCTTTTCTATCATTATTGAAAGGTTTTTTCCAACATAGCTCAGGTTATGCTCCAGGCTGATTTCATCCTGCCTGGTTTGAAATCTAAGTAATCTTTCAGATTTGACTGATTCCTCCACCTTGTTATCAAATGTTGCAGAGCGGGTACCGGGGCGGTCAGAGTACTTAAAGGAATAGGAACCATGGTAATGAACCTCTTCCAGGAGTGACATGGTGTCTTCAAAATCCTGATCAGTCTCTCCGGGGAAGCCGATAATCATATCTGTTGTAATGGCGATCTCAGGACAGTAAGAACGCAGAGCTGCAACTTGTTCCAGATAACGCTCCAGTGAATACTTCCGATTCATAAGGGAAAGTATCCTGTTTGACCCGGATTGTACAGGCAGATGGAACTGAGGGCAGAGGATATCAACTTCGGCAAAGCAGCGCATCAGGTCATCAGAGAGATCTTTTGGATTGGAAGTGGTGAAGCGAAGACGTTGCAATCCCGGCACTTCTGCAACAGCACGCAGCAGATCACTAAAACTATAGGAGGCATTTCCCCCTTGTACCGTGTTGGTTCTCCCATACGAATTGACATTTTGTCCCAGCAGGGTGATTTCCTTCACCCCTCCATCAACCAGAGCATGAGCTTCTTTGAGTATGTGGTTAACTGTCCGAGAAACTTCACGTCCTCTTGTGAAAGGAACAACACAGTATGTACAGTAGTTATTACAGCCCTGCATGATGGTGAGAAACTTTTTGAAAACCACTGACCGGGAGCCGGATTTACCGACTGTCTTTAAATCAGGGATAAAAGCAGGAATATGATAATTATCAGCCAGTGTAGTAAGCACTGACGGTTTTTCTAAATTCCCAAGGAGTTCTGCAAGCTCGTAGATGTTCTGGGTTCCAATCACCAGGTCAACATGGGGCATTCTTTCAATGATCCGTTTGCCTTCCTGTTGGGCCACACAACCGGCAACACAGATCTTCAAGCCGGGTTTACGTTTTTTATGTTTACGTAAAACCCCCAGCAGGCTCATGACTTTTTGCTCGGCCTTTGCCCGTATGGAGCATGTATTCAGAATGATAAGGTCAGCGTCATCAGATTCACTGGTTTCAATGTAGCCTTTTTCTGAAAGGAGTTGAGCCATGATTTCAGAATCACGTTCGTTCATCTGACAGCCAAATGTTTTTATAAAGAAAGACTTTGAGGGCATTGCTGTTCTGTTATTAGCTTTTAAATTTAAAAATTCAGGTTTAATTGAGTCTGCAAGGCTGGCAAGCAGGGCGTAGAGTGTTCTGGTCAGTTCCTGTGGGTAACGTATGCAGACACAGCCTTTTTTGTCAGGTACTGTAGACAGAAGGCAAAGGCCGTCATATGCCTCAAGGATAAATTTCAAGTAGTGATACCTTGCAGGATTGATACGCAGATAGAGGGGCTGAAGAACCATAATCAATGATGAGTGCACCAGGCAGTCTGAAATAAGCTATACAGAGAGGGAAGAATCCACTGCGCCCATCTGGTCTTCACGAGCTGCAAGTAAAGGAACGATCACTTCCAGTATGTATTCATCGGTCTGCGCCGAGGCCCTTCCTGTGAACTGGCTGTAATCTCCAACAAGATCCATCAGGTCATCAAAGGAGAAGGGGATGCGCACATCATCGGCCAGGCGCTTAAGCAGATCATTGTCGAGACCTTCCTCTTTGACAATTTTGCCGGCGGCAAGAGAATGCTCCTTCACAACTTCATGCATTTCCTGCCTGCTTTCCCCTTTTTCAACTGCTTCCATGAGGATTTTTTCAGTGGACATAAATGGAAGTTCCATGCGCAGATGCCGTTCAATCTGTTTTGGGAATACAACCATTTGGCTGGAGATGTTCATGTAGAGCTTTAGTATGGCATCGGTCAGGAGAAA
>JAYEOK010000301.1:0-7716 GCA_034722915.1 Thermodesulfobacteriota bacterium
TCTCTTACGTGATGGTTTCGATCATGTTTATTGTCATGGCAGGAAGAGAGTGGTGGGTTTATTACAAAGACTTGCCTCCCAGCCCAAAACTACTCACTTTCGTTGCAGTTGTGACAGTTTTGTACAGTGCAGTCAAAATCCGGAAGGTGTTGAAGGAAGTTAAATTACTCAGGCAGGGCCGTGAAGGTGAAAGAGCAGTCGGCCAATATTTAGAATCATTCCGTGAGAAAGGCTGTAAAATATTTCATGACATTGTTGGTGAAAATTTTAATCTCGATCATGTAATTGTCAGCGATAAGGGTGTTTTTCTCATTGAAACAAAAACATACAGTAAGCCGGAAGGTAAGAAGCCGACCATTCTTTATGACGGTGATTCACTTGTTATCGATGGTTTCAACGATCGAGACAAAATACTAAATCAAGCTCGAGCTGCTTCAAATTGGTTGAAAAACCTTGTTCACTCAACCACGGGGAATACATATACGGTTAAACCAGTCGTCGTATTTCCCGGCTGGTTCATCGAACCAAATCAAAAAGCGAATAAGAGCGATGTATGGGTCTTGAACCCAAAAGCTTTGCCCAAATATATGGATAACCAGCAATCGATTATCCCCAGTGATGAAGTAAATCTTATCGCGTATCATTTATCAAGATATGTGAGGGCCAAAGAGGCAGAGCCGAAAAAATAAGATCACGAACTCGTAAATTGAAAGTTGGTGTAGTAATGCCCGACTTTAGCAAGCATTTCAAGGTGAGAAGTACTCCTTTATGCCCATCAAACCCGGATTATATGAACAGCTTGTAACAAAAGCGCTGCAGGAGGAAATGGAGCAGCTAGACTCCCGTTTGGAAATCACTCGCGCTAAACTCGATTCAGGGGAGAGTCATTCTATCTTGGCCCAATATCTTGGGCAGAATCTATCACAGCTTCTTACAAAAATCGCTGGCACTGACAAGTTGCAGAAGCAAATAGGAGTCTGCAATCAGCTCATTGCTCTTGCAAGTAAAGCTATAGAGAAGGAGCAAAATACTTCCGGCCAGATTGATCAGAGTGGGGATCGACTATTACAAGTACACGACCCAGCTTTCACCAATCATCCAAAGCCAGAAACACCACTCTCTGTAAGTGCTCTTCTCACAGCAACATCCGGTGACCCTACTCTGGTTTCCCAGCTGAAACAGGAAATTCTACATGCAGATCGGACTGATATTCTTGTTTCATTTATTAAATGGAGCGGCATTCGGATTATCAAAGATGAGCTCGAAGAATTCACCAGGCGCGGGAAATTACGCGTTATTACAACTTCATACCTTGGGGCTACTGACCTCAAGGCCATCAAGTATCTCTTAAATCTTCCGAACACAGAGGTAAGGGTTTCTTTTGACACAAAACGCACCAGGCTCCATGCAAAAGCGTACATTTTTCATCGAGAAAGTGATTTTGGAACCGCTTATGTGGGCTCTTCGAATATTTCTAACCCGGCTATGACCGATGGCCTGGAATGGAATGTTAAAATATGCCAATATGAGTCTGAACATCTCTGGAACAAGATAAATGCAACGTTTGAAACATACCAGCTTTCCAAAGAGTTTGACCAGATACATGTAGAAGATTTACCACGCCTAAATGATGCCCTCACGAAGGAGCGACACTCAAGTGGTTCCCTGCAGGAGACTCACTTGGCCTTCTTCGACATCGCTCCCTATCCATATCAGCAAGAAATACTCGATAAGCTAGAGGCTGAAAGAAGTCTTCACAGCAGAATAAAAAATTTGGTGGTGGCTGCGACTGGTACAGGAAAGACAGTAGTTGCTGCTTTTGATTATAAACGTTTTAGTAAAGAGGTAGATCAGCCACGGCTTCTTTTCGTTGCCCACCGTGAAGAGATACTTTCCCAATCATGTGCAGTTTTCCAAAATATTCTCCGAGACCAGAATTTTGGAGAGTTGTGGGTTGGGAGTCATACCCCTCAGCATCTTGAGCATTTGTTTATCTCAGTTCAAACGTTCCACTCAAGGGCACTTTGGGAAAAACTTCCTGCTGATTTCTACGATTTTATTATCATCGATGAGTTCCATCACGCTGCTGCTGCAAGCTACCAAAAGCTAAATGAATACTTCACTCCCAAAATTCTGCTTGGGCTAACGGCGACACCAGAACGAGCAGATGGCCAAGATATCCTAAAGTACTTCGATGGTCATATCGGTGCAGAAATCAGATTGCCGGATGCCATTAATCGCAAGCTCCTTTCTCCGTTTCAATATTTCTGCATAACAGATCAGGTTGATTACTCACAAGTTACCTGGCGGCGGGGCGGATACGATAAAAAAGAGCTCGAAAACCTTCTCGTTACTGGTGACGATATCCGGGCAAAGTTGATTCTTGAGAAGACCTCCGAGATCTTGCTGGATATTTCGAAAGCGCAGGGCATTTGTTTTTGTGTTTCTCAAGAACATGCAAAATACATGGCGGGTCAATTTGAGAAGTATGGAGTAAGGGCAATGGCTCTTACTGCGCAAACCCCCGATAGCGAGAGAAGCCAGGCAATCTCACAGCTGAAAAAATATAAGATTAACTTTTTATGCGTAGTCGACTTGTTCAATGAAGGTGTCGATATACCAGAGATTGATACTGTTCTCTTCCTCCGCCCCACTGAGAGCTTGACCGTTTTTCTCCAACAGTTGGGCCGTGGACTTCGACTGAATGAGGGGAAGGATTATTTGACCGTTCTTGATTTCATCGGTCAGGCTCATCAAAAATTCAACTTTGAGGTTCGCTTCCGAGCACTTCTTGGCCAAACATCCAATAGAGTTGAGGATGAGATAAAGCACTCTTTTCCATCATTGCCGTCGGGTTGTGTTATTGAAATGGAAAAAGAAGCACAGAAGTATGTTTTGAACAACATAAGTAAAGCGCTCACTCATGCGAATAAAAATCAACTTATCAGTCGCATTGCCTCATTTAAACGTGACACTGGACTATCGTTGACGCTTGACAACTTTCTTGAATTCAACCGTCTTGAATTGGATGATATTTACAAGAAGTCGTCTTGGTCGAGGCTCTGTGCTTTAGCAGGTGTAAGAAAGGATTTTGAGGACCATGATGAGGTGGTTTTAGCCAGGGGACTGCGCAGGTTTTCCCATAACGACAGTGCTCCCCAACTGGCCAAGCTTCTTTCATGTTTACATGAGGATCTTCAAATAACATCCTTGGATTCTTTTCCCTTGGAAGAACAAAGGCTTCTGACCATGTTTTGTTTTTCTATATGGAACAATAAACCTCCGGAACAGAGCCTCTCGTTAAATATTCTACGATTAAAAGAGAATAAAGTCATTTGGGCTGAAGTATTGGAGCTCATCTCCTTTCTTATTAAACAAGCGGACACTGTTGTACATAGGGCGGCTACTATTCCAGAGTGTCCCTTGTCTGTTCATGCCCAGTATACTCGAGATGAAGTTCTATCAGGGTTGGATGTTCTTACTTTCGATAATCGGGCAACGGTCCGTGAAGGTGTGAAATTTCTAGCAGAAATTAAAACGGATGTCTTTTTCATCACATTAAACAAGACCGAGAAAGAGTACTCTCCAACCACAATGTACAAAGATTATGCGCTGGATGAAACGCACTTTCATTGGCAGTCACAGAGTACGACTGGAGACCACTCTCCCACAGGTAAGCGCTATGTAAACCATCAGCGAGAAGGAAGTAATGTGTTATTGTTCGTCAGAGAACATAAGAAAAGAAATAATTTGGCCTGCCCTTATTATTTTCTCGGCCCTGCGACGTATGTCAGCCACACCGGCAGCAAGCCGATCTCCATCATATGGAAGCTACAATTTGGGATGCCGGGGAAATTGATTAGAACTACAGCTCGATTGGCGGCTGCATGATGAAGAGTCTTGAAAGTGAAAAGTATATTGATGTGGCTGCGGCAGTTTTTACTCAAGATGAATTGGCCCTTGTTGCCAGACGTGCTCCTGGCCAACATCTCGAATATAAGTGGGAATTTCCTGGAGGAAAAATCAAAAAGAATGAAACCCCAGAGGCTTGTTTGCAACGGGAGCTTCAAGAAGAACTCGGAGTTCTTGCCAAAGTTGGCAATTTCATAGGTGAAAGTGTGTTCAGCTATCCTGACAAAAATATCCGCCTTCTTGCCTACCATGTACCTTTTTGGACAGGTGATTTTTCTCTTACAGTCCATGATAAAATCGCATGGGTTAACTTTCAGACGCTCCTCGACGTGGATCTCGCAGCAGCAGATATCCCAATAGCGAGCATTCTTCAAGAGAAGTTGTTGTCAGAGGGGAAGAGGTAAAAATGCGAAGGGGTGCGAATGGATACAATTGAAGAAATAAGTAGCCTTGCAGAGGAGTATCGGATCATAATTCAACAGGCAGAAAGAGATAACGGGTGCTACCTGAAGTCTTCAAAAGGGACAATCGACGAATTACTTGCCAGAGATGGTGAGTGGAGCATGGAAGCGGCAGAGCACCTTTCTCACCTTGCGAATCCTTACGGATCGTTCATGCTTCGAAACGCTTTAGCCCTTTCAATGGCTCTTCAGAAAGAAGATGGGGAATTAGGTTTTTAGAGGTACCATGGCTGATGAGTCCGTTGTAAATTCAGTTGGTTCCATTTAGGAACATACTGCAGAACACACGTCGCATTGGGGAAGACAGGAATGAGATACGGCTGGCTAACTGACATACACCTCGAATTTCTTGATCAAAAGGATATTATTTCTTTCATCCAAGAATTGGCAGATCAAAACCTTGATGGCCTCTTCCTGACAGGGGATATTTCCACCGCAACACAGCTTAGAGCTCATCTGCAACTTCTTGAGGAGTTATTCCAAGTGCCCATCTATTTTGTGCTTGGCAATCACGATTATTATGGAGGATCTTTTGAAGCAGTTCGCAAAACAGTCAAAGATACTTGTTCCAGTGTTAATTGGCTAAATTGGTTACCGGAGTCAGGTGTTGTGCAGCTCAGAAATGATACATGCCTGATAGGTCATGATGGTTGGGCCGACGGTAGGTTTGGTGATTATGCAAGCTCCAAAGTTTTGCTCAATGATTATTTGAAAATTCAAAATTTCGTTAAAGCAGGGGAGATTGGCCGATTGGCTGTGCTAAACAGCCTGGGAGATCAGGCTGCCACTTATTTTCAAGATGTTTTACCTGGCGCTTTGGAGCAATTCGATCATGTTATTGTGCTGACTCACGTTCCTCCTTTCAAAGAGTCCTGCTGGCATGAAGGAGAAATTTCTGCCGATGATTGGCTCCCTCATTTTTCCTGTAAAGCCGTTGGGGATGTTTTAGAAAAATTTATGGCTGATTTTCCTGGTAAGCAGATGACAGTTCTCTGTGGCCATACGCACAGTAGTGGTAAATGCCATGTTTTGCCAAATCTGGAGGTGAAGACAGGCGGAGCAGTATATGGTACACCAGTAATTCAAGAGGTTGTTGAGTTTGATTAATGGATACAGCCTGTGTCTACAGGAAGTGGAATAGTGATTGCCCACATTGACATTGTGTATACAATGTCATAAAATATGGTTATGTTTAAATGGAACCCGGAAAAAAACCGTCAACTCATCAAGGAGAGAGGAATATCCTTTGATGAAGTTATCCAGGCAATCGCTGATGGTTATGCTGCCAATGATGTGCCGCATTGGAATAAGAAAAAATACCCCAATCAGCGAATTTTGACCGTTGTGATCCGTAACTATGCTTATTTGGTGCCATATGTAATTGACGGGGAGAATTATTTCCTGAAAACCATCATTCCAAGTCGCAAGGAACAGAAACGATTGCGAGGTGAGGAAAATGACTAAGAAAAAAGTAAAAAACAAACTTGATACCTATGAGCAGGAAATATTGGATAGATACGAGTCCGGTAAAATGGAGAAAAGTCCGGTTTCTGACTCTTTGGTGGCTGCTGCTCAAGCAACGATGCGAAAGAATAAAAATATCAATATCCGCATTTCAGAAAATGACCTTGAATCCATTAAGCTGCAGGCCGCAAGGGAGGGGCTGCCTTACCAGACCTTAATAGGAAGCCTGATCCATAAATATGCTACCGGTTCATTAAAAGAAGTACGTTAACAAAAAAGAAACCGGTTATGGAAGAAACACCATTTGATATGCTATCTGGATGGGCATTTTTCCTATCAAGAAAAAGTGTAAAAATGTGATCCTGAGTGTTACTTCTTTGATCCTTACAGCATCCTGCCAGCCCTGGAGAGATGATTTTTTATTAAACGGGTGTACTAAGATAACACTAGAAGGAACGTTTTGCTGCAACAGGACATTGTGTAACTATATGTTATTACAAGTGTTGTTATGGGTATCGTGCCAGTGTAATCTAGCCTGAAAGGGTGTTATGAGATAACACCCTGCTAAAAAAATAGAAAAAAATCCTGTCTTCAGTTCAGGATTTTTATATCGTTTTAGTAAGGAGTACGTAGGTTTATATGTATGTAAGTACTGCGCTCAAATCAGTAAAAAAGAGCCAGTAAAGCCCTGAATCTGCAAAAAGATAACACGCTGTAATTATTGGTGTTATGTGTTCAGTACGCGAGAGGGCGTTTCCCTGCATCGCCACCACAATTTTTCTCGAAATGATTTCGGTTGCTTGCGAGTCATTTTTTAACCCGCTGATAAGGTTAATAATCTTATCAGCGGGTTTTTTTTGTTTTGCGTAAATCCCCTCTGTTTTCACCATGTTATGGTGCTATTTGATCCTGCCGTGATCCTGCCGTGATCCTGCCGTGATCCTGCCGTGATCCTGCCGTGATCCTGCCATGATCCTCTTCTGATCCTATTTCGGTGTATACGTGGCCTCCGCGACACCAGTCTTGAACGTCATTCATGGGCTATCCCGCTGTAGTAGCGATATTTTACTCAGGCTTTGTTCGTGGCTTGATCATGTTACGAATTAAAATTCTTGAAATTTGTAGATTAATTAAAAATCTCTTATCTCAATTGAGCGCGTATGTTTTAAAATATCCTGGAACTAGAACGGCACACTACCTGTCGTTAGAATTGCCATTTTCTTAAATCAGGCCTTACTTCCTGATTCTTAAAAACAACTTGCTATAATAACATCTGCACGTTATGTTTTTTTTGATTCTTTTTAGTTGGTTATCAACCCAATAGTGATTCGCAATGCCATTGCAATAAATTAAAATCTTCAATTCTCTGAAGCCATTGATATGATAGATGCTTTGCCGTAGTCGGTTGTCTTCATCAGCTACTGGGTAAAGCTACTGCCAAAAAGGAGAAGAAACAGATGTGTGGGAGGCTTGATTGCTATCTTGAATCATTTTCGATGCTGCGAACTGACAAGAACAGCAAGCGCTGGTCTGCGGACACCTGTTGCCGAGCCCCTCACAAACCACTTCTCCTTCTGTCTATCCTGGACCTGATTTCTTCAGGTTCTATTTCAAAAAATTTCATCGAGCCTTCTTTCGAGCTGGCAGAAACTTTTAACGATTATTGGTCAAAGGTGATGCCAAATGGAACATCGGCGTCGATGTCGTATCCGTTTTATCATCTTGAAACAGCAGACTTCTGGCATCTGAAAGAACAATCGGGTATCCCGCATCAGAGGGGTCGCACTGTCAGTTCGGTTAAACGACTGCGAGAGTTGTATTTTGGAGCACGTTTTGACGATGATCTTTTCTCTTTGTTGATGTCAGTCCTACTTATGCC
>JAYEOK010000302.1:0-1675 GCA_034722915.1 Thermodesulfobacteriota bacterium
TTTTTCACTTCACCTCAGCCTTGAACCATTAGGTAATATAGAAATTATCTTTCTGCAGACAGAGGATGGTTTATATATCCGTTTTGCCTGCGACTCAGCGAAAAAAAAAGAATTTACCAGTGCATTTCAGGACGAATTAAAAGAGATGATCAGCTCAACAGACCTACTTGGACTCAGCTTTACTGATACTGCAGGAAACCCGGCAAGAAGTCTTATTCAGCAATTGGCTCCTGACGGGAAATCAATGTTGGACACAAAAATTTAGTGTAACATATGAAGAAAAAAGAGCTGGAAAAAGCTGTCGCTATTCTTTATGACCACCAGAAGTCTTCATCTCCGAAAGTGGTGGCTAGTGGTCAGGGAGAAGTAGCCAGAAAAATCATTGAGACTGCCCGGGAAGCTGGTGTTCATATCCAGGAAGATGCCAACCTCGTTGAGTTGCTGTCTAAAATCGATCTTGGAGAGGAAATCCCAACAGAACTCTACCAGACTGTTGCCGAAGTTCTTTCTTTTGTCTATCAGGTGAATGAGAAATTTAAAAACAAGATGTCATCGTGAGGTAGTTACATGCTGTGGAGTTATAATCGACCCACTCGACAAATCCATCAGTGTTAGACTCCGAGGAAACAGTAAAGTAATTCATTTTTTAAATTTCGTAAAAAAATGAAAACTCCTATGCTATCAAGTTAATGAGGTAAACAAACGTGTCTTGGCACGTATCAGTTCTGTAACTGCCAGCGACCATAATCATCACGACATGCAGTAGTGTAAGTCGTCTCAGTTCTCCCATCAATTACACTCTGGATTTCAGCCTGTCGACAAGGATTATGGGTTCTTGGGTCATAGTAGGATGGCTGAGGGGTGACATGGTACTGATTACCATTGTCTGGATTTCGCCATGCACTGCTGTGACCGGATACTCCGCGTTCGTAAACGTGATTCAGTTGCTCCCTGTCATATTTATCCATTTCATTACCTATCATATAGCCGATCGCGGTTCCAATTACTGCTCCGATAAGGGTGGCTTCGGTATTATGACCAATTGCCTGACCAAGCAGAGCTCCTCCGGCTGCACCACTGGCGGCACCCATTCCGGATTTATTGACATCTCCGGCACATGAGGATAGAAGAAATATGAGGATCAAAATAACAGGGACAAAAAAAGAATTTTTCATAACGATTTTCCTATAGTAAAAAGAACAAACAACATTGGATAATGATTACTAGGAGCTTGTCTGAGAATGCCCTTTCTCCCCAACTCTTCATTATTTTGAAAAAAATAATGCTCAGAATATCAACTATATGCTTGTGCTTATTTTTTCAAAATGCCTCGATTTGAGAAGAAATGCCTATTCTCGGACAGCCTCCTAGATACTCCTGCTTGATGGCTTGTCATTTTTTATCTTTAACGTTGTACTGGTTGTTGCCTGGTTGTTTTTTGTTGTTATGCTCATCCGGGAGTACCGCAAGGCAGGCGAACCCATTCACCGATTGCGCACCAATACCGGCAGCAATCGGTGAACTTAGGAACGTACAATAAATAACTTGAACAAATTAATGTACCCCAAGGGCATTTCCTCCGGGGCATATTTTTTTCCGTCTTCTGTGTTGCTCGTTGCTCACGTAACCCGTTATGCTCCCGCCTCGCGCCTTGAATACGAAAAAAACTCCTATT
>JAYEOK010000303.1:0-1664 GCA_034722915.1 Thermodesulfobacteriota bacterium
GGGGCTTTTTCTGCAAGTGGACTGAGAATTGCCGAAAGGTGCTTCTTCCTAATATCAATCAATTTTATATCACCCAAGGGTTGTTTTAGCCGTTTATCATACCTCCGGTGATCTTCCTTCTGAGTCTCAGGAACCTTGGCCTTGAATGATGGTGATTTAATGTATTGCTCCCACAGATCAGCAAACGTCTCGGCTTCTCGATATTCTTTCTTCCCTAATGCCGGATCAAACCCATCGTTTACTTTTACGAGCAGAGCTACAGCATCAACTCGAGCCTGCTTTAGCTTAAGGTCAGGATAGGAACCAAGGGCAAATCTTTTTCTCTTTCCTTGAACTCGATACCTGACAGCGAAAGCTTTACTATTCTTCCCCACTAGCAAACACAAATAACCTTTAACTCCACGAAGCTTGGTGCTATCTGAGTATTCAGTTTGCTTACCATTGTATTTTATGTTCTTGATTTTTAAATCTGAGAACTGTAATTTGGGCATGTTTTCTGTAATCCATGATGGAAACGGCACATACCTAAAGTTATGTGCCAACTATGTGTCCTTTTCGAGCAATATGCTACATAGTATCTCAACACATTACGAGACTAACAATAGCCCACAAACCACCACAGGTCAACACTTACAGACAGGAAAAAGATGTATCAAGAGGTCTCACTTAATATTACAAAACGGCACAGAAAGGAGACTGGCAGTCATGAGGTCTGGGGTTCGATCCCCCATAGCTCCACCAAGTATATAAAGGGTTTACGAGTAAAATCGTAAACCCTTTTTTTTGTTTGTGCTGCACTACGTATCAGAAGTTTCTTGTTATGATCAGTATCGCAGAATTTCAAAAACATTTTTCACACCCAACAACATATGGCCAAGACCAGGAACAAATCATTCAACTTACAACAAATCCAGAGATGCCTGCTCTCATTGTTGAGCTGCGGCCATACACAAACACAGGCCCAGTTAAAGAAACTTTATCACGTTTTCAATACCCAGTTTGTTGACCAAAATCACGAAATAGTGTACCAGTCGTAACATGAAGAGAGATATTTATAACAAATTGATTGCCTGGAAAGAGCATCCCAGACACAACCCCCTCGTATTGAAGGGGGCCAGACAGGTCGGAAAGACTTACATTCTGCAAGACTTCGGCAAAAAAGAATATGAGGATATAGCCCATTTCAATTTTGAAGAGGATCCACACCTACGCGATTTCTTCACCGGACGTTTGGCACCCGAAAAAATCATCCAGACCCTGTCTATTTACCGTGAAAAAAAATCGATCCCGAACACACACTGATCATCTTTGATGAGGTACAGAATTCACCCGAAACACTCACAAGCTTAAAATATTTTTGTGAGAAAGCTCCAGAGTATCCTATTGTTGCCGCAGGCTCCCTGTTAATGTTTGTATTAAAACTACGTTAACCAGATCAATAAAAAATGCACCGGCCATAGATACGATGAGAAAGGCCAGATGAGAAAAACCATAATGCTTGGTCACAGCAGTCATATTGGCCATGGCGGTTGCGGTTGATTCAAGTGAAAGACCGCCGAAACCTGAGCAGAGAACAGCTGCTTCATAGCTCCAGCCCATTATTTTGAAAACCACAAAAATGGTCAACAATGCTGCAATAACAAACTGGGCAGTGACTATGGTCG
>JAYEOK010000304.1:0-7554 GCA_034722915.1 Thermodesulfobacteriota bacterium
CTGGTTACAATCCATGGTTGTACACTGGCAGGATGAAGGAGCAAGGAGATGAATCTCCTTATCAGGATGCTGACGCCGCAAACGGTCAACCAGGTTGACTTCCGTAGCGATGGCCCACTTACTTCCGGCAGGTGAGTCATTCACAGCTGAGATAATGGTTTCAGTGGAGCCGTATTGATCTGCGATACTCACAACATCACGAGGACATTCCGGGTGAACGATAATCTGTATATCAGGTTCTCTCAATCTCCACTGCCGGACATGATCCGGCAGAAAACGCATGTGGACTTCGCAGTAGCCATCCCAAAGCAAAATCTTTGCCTGCTGCAACTCCTGAACAGAATGCCCGCCAAGAAGTTCCCCCCGATGCCAGAGAAGAACCTGCTCATCAGGAACCCCTAATGCTGCCGCAGAATTTCGCCCCAGGTGTTCATCGGGAAAGAAAAACACCTTTTCTCCCTTATCCAGCGCCCACTGCAGAACTTTTTCTCCATTGGACGAGGTGCAGACCGACCCTTCACGCTCTCCCACAAAAGCCTTGATGGCCGCAGAAGAATTCACATAGGTTACAGGAACCATGTCCTTTGCCTCTTGTACAACTCCCACACTCAACAATTCGTTATATGCCTGACTGACGGCCCCTACTGTGGCCATATCTGCCATGGGACAACCTGCATGGAGATGAGGGAGCAAAACTTTTTGATGTGCACCGGCAAGAATATCAGCAGATTCAGCCATAAAATGTACACCACAAAAAATCAGGAATTCACGATCGCTGATGGCTGATGCCTCCTTGGCCAGTTTCAAAGAATCTCCAGCAAGATCGGCAAACTGGAACACATCCTGTTGCTGGTAATGATGGCAGAGAATCAGTACATTATCCTGCAACTCAATTTTGCGCTGACTAATCCGATCCAGTATTTCTTCTCGCTCAAGACTGTAATATGCAGCCCCAAGATCCTGTTGTTGTGAAAGCATGTCTCAACTCCAGTTATAATGGCCTTCCATTCGATGTTCGATGTTGGACGTTCAGACCAAACTTTTACCATTGCCTCCATATTATGGCAAGCAAGGTGTGGAAAAAGAAAAAAGGCCCTGTGCAGAAATTTCTGCACAGGGCCTTAAAAAAAACCTTCTATTTAAATTAGCGATTGATCCGAACCCAGGAAGCCTGTGGCCCCTTATCACCATGGCTTTCGCCATACATAACTGCATCACCTTCGGTCAATGAGTCCATTGAAATATCCTTCAAGGCGTTTTCATGAAAATAGATTTCCCGTGCATCCTGACTCACAATAAATCCGTAAGATTCATAGGGAGAAAGCTTACGTATCACACCATACTGAGCGCTATCCTCTAATGGCGCATCAGCACCTTTTTGAGACTGACGTTTTTTACGCAGCATTTCTTTCATTTGTAGAGCAAGGACATCAAACGCTTCAACAAGCAGGGGGAGCACATTCTCCCCTTTTCTGGCAACGACAACCGTATCATTGGGCACTGAGGCGACAAGCTTCAACTCATAGCCCCCCTCCTTATGATGACTTGTTGCCTCGATGGAGACACGAAGATGGAGCACGAAATTGGCAAAATGACGAATTAACTTCTCTTTCTCCTCATCTATTTTCGTCTGCCAGCCTTTTCGCAACTCAACATTTCGGGTTTCAACCTTTAGATCCATACGGTTCCTCCATTAAGCTACAATGATGGCGTGAACAAAATGCCATCATCTCCAACACGCATCCGCAGACACGCTCCATGGCACAGCTCTGGCTACCCGGTGTTAACGACTCAAACAAACTTCCAATCGGGCCTTTCCAGCCCGGACAGCAAAAGCATGCCTTTTCTGCTATTATAAAGCTTATGCACAGATAATCAAGATTTGTTCTTCTTTTTCGGGCAGACAGAATAAATCATTTTTCTTTTCCCGAATCATGGTTCCTGTTATATAGACATACAGGTAACTATTCAGCACCCCAACCTGCGGGGGCAGATATTATAAAAGTAACAAAATTTACAAGCCACTACCACCCCACAAGGGGGATATAAGAAAACACTCAGGAAGCAACTATGACAGCACAACAGACAGGAGTTGTTCTCCTTAATATGGGAGGACCGGAGAAACTTGAGGATGTGCGCCCCTTTCTCTACAATCTTTTTTCAGATCGGGAAATCATCCGTTTAGGTCCCTGGTTCATGCAGAAGCCTCTGGCCTGGCTCATCTCAAAAAGACGGGCTCCCAAAAGCATGAAGACCTATGAGAAAATTGGTGGCGGCTCTCCACTCACAAAGATCACCCTTGATCAGGGTCAGGCCCTTGAAGAGGCGCTCGCTACTCATGGTGATTACCCTGTTGTCAGTGCCATGCGTTACTGGCACCCCGACAGCGACACTGCCCTTAAAAAACTGACGGACAAGGGAATAAGCAAAATCATTGCCCTGGCATTGTATCCCCATTACTCCTGTGCAACCACCGGGTCTTCCGTGATGGAACTGAAACAAGCCATACAACGATCCGGTAAAACCGTTGATCTTACAGTCATTGAATCCTGGCCAACCCAGCCCGACTACATACAGACACTTGCAAGCAACATTCAAAAAGCAGCAGCACTCTTTACACCTGATCAACCTCAGGTGGTCTACAGTGCCCACAGTCTGCCCGTCTCTTTTATTGAAGAAGGCGATCCATATGTTGACCATATCAAAGACACCATCAAGTCTATTGAAGAGCTCACCAACATGCCGGGAAGACTCTGTTTTCAAAGCCGATCAGGCCCTGTGGAATGGCTGTCACCGTCCACTCCTGATATGCTTGAGAGCCTGGCAAAAGAGGGTTGCAAAAATATTCTCATGGTTCCCATCAGTTTTATTTCAGATCATGTGGAAACTCTCTATGAAATCAACATGCTCTACCGTGATCAGGCCCGCGACCTTGGAATGCGTCTTGAAGCGAGTAAATCGCTTAACTGTAATCCAACTTTCATTCAAGGTTTAAAAAAACTTGTGCTTGCCAGTGAATAACAGCAGCCTTAAAAAACATGGGGCACCTGATCCCACTATCTATCTGTCCCGAAGTGTACTGACTCAGCCGATACAATACACTCTCCGCCTCTCGTTCTGGAACACGGAAAAAAACTGTTTTTCAA
The DNA here is from genome assembly GCA_034722915.1 of Thermodesulfobacteriota bacterium. Classification (GTDB taxonomy): domain Bacteria; phylum Desulfobacterota; class Desulfobulbia; order Desulfobulbales; family Desulfocapsaceae; genus Desulfocapsa. Next base: position 3,147 of record JAYEOK010000304.1, read on the forward strand.
CTTCCGAGCTGCTTGATCTGGGCACTGCACCGGAAGATTTCCTCCAGTATCCAAATGACACCTCATTTCAACTGGATATAGACATTGTTTACCGTATTGAAAAACTCTGCGGTCGGGACATGGAACCAGAGCTAGAACGTCTGCTCTGGCCTTTTGTTGATCCCACTGTGCAGCGGAAGATGGAACATTTTTTCTTCCGTAACAGTGGGCAGTCTCCCTTTCAGGCGGGCAAAAAGCTGCTCTCCTGTAACGGTCAGCCTGCTCACTCTTTTGATAAGCGCAGACTCCATTTTCTTCGTTTTGGTTCAACAGATCAGGGGCGAGTCTTTCGCATGCCGCCTCGCCTTGAAGCAAAATTACTCAACAGATCACGAGATGAACTGGAACAATATTTCCTGGAGGAAGAAGCCAGGCTTCGTGAACACGAGTTAAAGTCCTATCTCTACGCCGCTCTCAACCTGCAAAAGCACTTCAGCGAGGCTTTTGCCAGAAGTATTCCCCAGGCCCTGCCACCGGAAAAAATTGACGAAGCCTTTCTCAAGGAATTCTGTCTGATCAACGATGACAGAGATTTCTGGCAGGAACGAACGAATTTCTCACACCTGCCCGACTATCTTATTCGCTACCTGATTCTCTTTTTTGATTCGCATTTCCAACAGCGGAACAGAGGTTTTGAACAGGCCCGTGAATTCATGGATGGTCACCGTCAATTTACGTGGCCGGAAAGAAAAAACACGGTGGAAAAAGATGAAATCGCTGCCATTTTTGACGAGTCGGAAGAAACTCTCAGCAAGGCAGATAAAAAAGAAATCACCAGACTCTATCGACAGAAAGCAAAATCATTGCATCCTGACCAAGGTGGTGACCAGGAAACATTCGTCCGTCTCACCGAGGCCTATGAGCAATTATTAAGAGAAAAAAACAAAAACTGATTACTTCTGCTTTACCTTCTCAATATTCTGCCCAATTTGAAAACGACGCATTCTCACATTCAGTAAAATACCCAGTGCCAGTAAAGTAGTAAGAAGAGATGAACCACCATAACTCACCAGTGGTAAAGGAATACCAACAACCGGAAGGAACCCGAGAATCATCAGAAGGTTAATTACAGCCTGCCAGAAAATCAGCATCACCACGCCAAAAGAGAGAAAAACCCCAAACCGGTCACGCGCTGTCATGGCTGCATAAAGCCCCACGAAAAGCATGAAAAAATAGGCTGTGAGAAAAAAAATACTCCCCGAAAACCCCCACTCTTCTCCCCAGACTGAGAATGCAAAGTCAGTGTGTCGTTCGGGAAGAAAATGCAGATGCCCTTGCGTACCTTCCAGATAACCTTTTCCGCTAACCCCGCCACTACCAACGGCAATTTTGGATTGCAGAATCTGGTATCCTTGTCCCATTGGATCTTTTGCCGGATTCAAAAGTGTCTCAATCCTGAGCTTCTGGTAATCCCTGAGCAGATGAAACCATGCAAAAAACCCTGCCCCACTACCAAGTACCACGCCAAGCACATACGTCTGCCAGCGCACTTTGGCAAAAACTGTCATGGTAACAAAAATAATACCCAGCATCAACGCTGTGCCAAGATCCGGCTGTTTCAGAATCAGAAGGAAAGGCAGGCCGGTCAAGAGAACCGGGATCACCATATCCTTGATACCATATCCTTCATCTTCCTCCTTGCGCGAATAATAACTCGCCAGGGTCACAACCAGCATCAATTTGGCAAGTTCAGACGGTTGCAGTTTAAAAAAACCAAGATTAATCCAACGCTGCGCCCCACCGGCACTATTACCGACAAAAAGAACCAGCAACAGTAAAATAATAATAAAGATATAGAAGGGGTAATTCCAGAAATGAAGGTCCTTGTAATCAAAGCAGAGGACACAAAAAATCCCCATCATACCCATGAGGAACAGATAGCACTGTTTGATATAAGGCGGTATTCCCCATGGCGAGGGTGGATAGGAGGCACTGTAAAGATTCATCAGAGCCAGACCACTGACTATCAGCAGCAGGGTCAGTAGGGGCCAGTCAAACGTTTTTAAAAATCTCCTGTCTATACGTAACATTTCAGTATATCACTCCCCTTTCTCTGCTTCAGCAGCCCGCTTCAAACGCTCAGCAAAATATGCTTCAAGCATAGCACGGGCAACAGGCCCCGCACCGGATCCGCCATGTAAACCATGTTCGACCAGAACTGTCACTGCAATTTCAGGATCATCAGCCGGGGCATAACAGGTAAACCAGGCATGATCACGATATTTGTAAGGAATATCTTCTTCTTTCAAGTGCTTGTATTGTTTCAAACGTACTACTTGAGCCGTGCCGGTTTTACCTCCGATGGTCAAGCCCTTTATCCGTACCTTTCTGGCTGTACCACGCTTTCCCTGAACAACTTCCACCATCCCTTCACGAATCAAATGCAGAAATCTTTGTTCACCCTTTAAGTTATCAACAGCCACAGGTTCGAACTGTTCCAGAATATTTCCATCCGGATCCGTTACCTTTTCTATAATCTGTGGTTGATATTGTGTGCCACCATTGGCAATGGTGGCAGTCATCTGGCAAATCTGCAGGGGAGTTGTAAGATTAAAACCCTGACCAATGGCAATAGAAAGAGTTTCTCCCTCCTGCCACTTCTTTTGATACTTTTTTTTCTTCCAGTCCTTAGTGGGGGTGAGCCCTGCTTTCTCATGTTCCATTTCAATGCCGGATTTATGTCCAAGTCCAAATTTACCTGCAAATTCTGCAAGCTTGTCCACCCCTACCCGCAAACCTACCTGATAAAAATAAACATCACAAGACTCAGCAATAGCACGTTTGAGATTCACAGCACCATGGCCGCCACGTTTCCAGCAGTGATAACGCCTTTTACCAAAATAGTAATGACCGGGACAGTACAGGACAGTATCCTTGTTGATTACACCAGTGGCAAGGCCGGCCATGGCAGTGATCATTTTATAAGTTGATCCTGGCGGGTACATTGCCTGCACTACCTTATTAATCAGGGGAAATTTGGGATTTTCCAGTAAGGCATTCCAGTTTTTGTGAGAAATCCCGCCAATAAATTGATTCAGAGGCAGCACAGGATTTGAAGCAAGAACCACCATTCGGCCCGTTTTGACTTCCATGGCCACAACGGCACCCGCCTTGTCACCCGCATCCATCAAGTCTTCGGCAATCTTCTGCAATTCAGCATCAAGCGTAAGCTGAATATCATTTCCAGGCAGAGGCTCCACATTTTTCAAAAGCTGTTGTTCAAAACCTTTGGCATTTACTTCTGAGGAGCTGCTTCCCTTTTCGCCACGTAAATCAGCCTCCCGTAACCGTTCCAGACCCATTTTCCCGATAAGGTCACCACCAGTATAAATTTCAGGATCCCGTGCAGCCAGTTCCTTCTTGCTGATCTCGCCTAAATAGCCAATGGCATGGGCAGCAAGATTCTCATAGTGATACACTCGAGTCGGAATGATCTCGACACGAATACCGGGAAACTCCTGCTTGTGACTCTCTACATAGGCAAGGGTCTCCCAATCCACATCGTCAAGCAACCTCACCGGTATATGACGTGGTTTATTCCCTGCCTCTCTCAACTTCTCCCACAAATCTGAGATATCAAGATCAAGAGCTGCTGCCAGTTTTTTCAGTAGTTCAGAAACATCGTTTGAGTCTTCACGCACAAAAACCACATTAAAGGAAGGCCGATTCGTCACCATCTCCCGACCTTTTATATCCAGGATATTCCCTCGGGGTGCAGCAATCTCACGCATTCGCACTCGATTATTGTCAGCCCGCTCTCTGTATTCATCACCTTTGTGAACCTGGAGAAACCAAAGCCTGCCAAAAATAATGGTCATAAAAAAAAGAATGACGAGCCCTGCATAAAGAACCCTGCGTTTCAATGCATCGAGGTCGGCCTCGTCATGCTCAGTCAATTCTTCAAGATTCGTATAGCAGGACCACTTCATTTATTTTTCACTCACCGAAACCGATTTCCGCTGCCACGCTTCAAACTCTTGGCAGCAATACGTCGTGATATTATTTTTTCATACATCCAGTTAAAAAAGACAAAACAAGGGATCGATGCAACAAGCAAAATGAAGGTTTCATGTACTACTCGCGCCCAGGACCAGGGAGGGAGGGCTCCGGGGTGCGTCAGAGAAAAGAAGAGATACAAAAAGCACTGCACTATAAAATAGCTCACCCCCACCAGAGGAATCTGAAAAGTTGTTTCTTTAACAGAACTGTTCTGACTGAGAAACTTAACAATTGCAAAAACAAAAAGCACCAGAAGTGGATACGTGCCCAGGAAGATGCCTGAAGTTACATCCATCAACCATCCAAGGAGAAAAGCAAGAAGAAAACCGGGAAACCAGCTGAATTTATAGGCTGAAAAAACGACCAGGAT
>JAYEOK010000305.1:0-1644 GCA_034722915.1 Thermodesulfobacteriota bacterium
AACAATATGCCACATGAGAAAAGGTTAGTCCAGAGAAAAATACAGGTAGGAATAATGTCTGTCAGATATGAACACTTGCATGCTGGGTTGGTGGGATAACCACCTCAGAACTTACGACTGTCGAGTTATCAAAAGGTGGATGGGCCACTCTTCCCTGAAGACCACCTACGGATACATTCACCTCTGTCCCGAGTATCTCAGTAAAGCAGAAAATCCTCTTGATTTGATGTACGCAGGGAGGCAATCATGAAAACAAAATATGAGGTTGCCGATATCTTCCGACTCTATGGTGACGAATACAGAAGCCAATATCCTACCACAGATAACCAACGTAAGGTCATGGCAGCAATAATGTTCTGCCGAACTTCGTATCTTGGTGGTCACAGCGAAGTTTGTGACCATTGTGGCATTGTCAGAAATAGCTACAACTCCTGCAGAAATCGTCACTGCCCTAAATGTCAGGCCATGACCAAAGAAGAATGGTTGGAGAAACGAAAACAGGAGTTGTTACCCTGTGGATATTTCCATATGGTTTTTACTCTTCCCCATGATCTAAATCCGATTATCCTGAGCAATCGTAAAGTATTTCTGTCCTGCCTGTTCCAAGCAGTACGGAATACTATTCTAAGCTTTGCAGCTGATCCCCAATGGAAACTTGAAGGGAAGCCTGGAATGCTGACCATACTCCACACTTGGAGCCAGGTACTGATTGATCACTTTCATATCCATTGCCTTATTCCAGCAGGTGTACTTTCATTCGATGGAAGGAGCTGGAATCCAAGTAATGACAAATTCCTTTTCCGTGTTCAGTCCCTGGCCAAAGAATTCAAGAAACAGTATCTTTCTATGGTCAGAGCCAGTCTGGATCCAGAGGTGTCACCTGGGAACAGTGCAGCATTAATTCAACAAGCCGAAAAAAAGGACTGGATCGTTTATTCCAAAAAGCCATTCGCAGGACCTGAGCAGGTTCTTGAATATCTTGGCCGTTACACACACCGGATAGCCATATCAAACCATAGAATCAAGTCTATAGATAACGGAAAAGTCACTTTCAGCTACAGAGACCGCCGGCATGATAATGCACTCAAAGAAATGACACTTTCAGCCATGGAATTTATCCGCCGTTTTCTTCTTCATGTCCTGCCGTTTCGTTTTGTGAAGATCAGATACTATGGTTTTCTTGCCAATACCTGCAAAAACAAATCGATCCTCCTCATTCGCAGGTTGATCGGCAAGGATATGGAGGCAAAAATTTTTATCGAAGAGACTCTGCAGGAAAAAGTATTGAGGGTGACTGGTAAAGATATCACTCTTTGTCCGCATTGTAAAATCGGACGAATGGTGTACTTGGCTCTGTTGCCAGGACCGGATACAAGTTGAGATTCAAATAGTTTTATAGCATTTTTACCATCAATAAATTCCGGTGAATTGGTGCGTCCTTTTTTCGTAAGATGTTGTGATATTTCCCCTTAAGTCAACTTAAATCTGGTTTTACGCGAACCGAAAATGCAGAAATCCCACCATCCTCAGCCAAATTGCCATCTCCCATCCCAGCCATGCGGCATGAAAAACAGTTTGCAAAAAAATATCTTTAGTGTTTCGATAGGTTACAAGCAAACCCCATAGGGTCTTTACCGTTACTTT
>JAYEOK010000306.1:0-7493 GCA_034722915.1 Thermodesulfobacteriota bacterium
AATATCTCGCATACTCAAACGACTTCACGTTCATGGACTGATAAAAAAAGTTGCTCATACATACAAATATTATCTTTCAAAATTTGGTCAGCAAGTTATCACTATGGGTCTTAAACTTAAAGAAATGTTTATTATCCCAAACCTTGCTGTGCAAGCTTTGTAGGAAAGTTTTGCCATAAAAAACACGAAAATAATAATTAAGATACTAAAACCAGGGATCATCAAACTCTTCAGAAGTACGATCCACAATTGCATCTGTTACAAAACGCATTTCTTCTGTATGGCCGTCATGAAAAATGACTTTCATATAGGTTGAAAATGGCAGTGTGGGCGCAGTGCCTTCCGAAACAGTAATCTGGGGGCTATTGATCCATTTCTTCACATTTGTAAGCATGGTCTCCATGCCGACATGATCACCTTTCGATTCAATTTTCTTTATAATACCAGCAGGATCCTTAACCTCCAGATTAAGAACATAAGTCTGATTTGCATACTCATAGAGCACCACTCGTCCATCCACAGTTGCAGGTGCTGCAACTCCCTTGGGAATGCTACCGATCTCAGTGATCAGGTATTGATCATCAGGGAACTCCTCTGAAAGAGCTGTGCCATTCTGCTCAAACCTGATACTGCTTCCTGCTGCAAACTCCCCAGCTCCATAAACCAGTGCATAACTCTCAGGATCTCGACTATCTGGAATAATCTTAAAGACAGTCAGTTCCTCCTGAGGCTGCCATTGCCAGCCTGCAGAGCCGTTTACAGGCCATTGACCACCACGGGCGACAACAGCACCATTCTTTAAAACATCCATATTCTCAATAATATCACTGTTTAATACAATTCTTTTATCAGTAAGAAGTTTATGGTTGATGCCAGGTGCTTTAGGTGTGAAATCCAACTGTTGATAAATCATGAAAGACAAAAAACCAACCACAGCAACAGCAAGGAGTCTGCATGCATATTTTCTCGTAGTTCGCAGATCAGGCAAAAGAGCCTTTGTGAGAGGGGATTCAAAAGAGAGTGCCTTACCCATTTTTTTACAGGCAACAACACAATCTCCACAATTGGAGCATTCTGTCTCCAATGCATTTGTGAATGTTTTGGGTTGAAGACTCAGGGTACAGGCCATGTCACAACGCTCGTAACCTGGTTTGCAGATACATTTCTCCTCGGCAAAGACAACTTTCAGCCGTTTCCGGTTAATCAGTTTAGTCAGGATAATCAGAATTGATTGTGGACAAACATATCGACACCAGAGACGTTTTTTTGCCAGAAATTCAATGAACAGTAAGCCAAGAAGAAAAAGCCAGCAGAGTGATATAAAATCCTGACCAAAATAGTATTGGAAAAACCTGGTATACCAGGCAGCAGTGGAAAGCTGATTCAGTATGGGGGTGGTGGAAAACATGAAAAACAAGATAAAACCAAGAACAAATATTATTAACTTCAGAGGAAAACCATTTTTAAAAAAAGGCAGGCCTTTATAGCTTTTCGGTAATACTTTTCGGCTGAATTTCTGCGTAAGTTCAGACAGCAATCCATACGGACAGACCCAGGAACAAAATACGGTGCCAAGAAAAAAAGCAAGGAGCAATGGCAGCAATGCTCCAATGAAATTATCAAGGGTAAAATACCAGTTTTTAATGGTCAGCTGCAAAACTGCCAGAGGATCGGCAAAAGGAATTCCAAAAGCGTGAAAAGACAAAAAGTTTCCATACACCATGGAGTAGCGTGAACGATTCAGCAGAGGAATAATGATAAAGGCAAGGGCCACAAATATCTGAAACGCACGCCTGTAGGTCCTGAGATTTGCCTTTTTCATTATACGCCTCCCTCTGGACCTTTGTTTTTGCTCTGGAACCTGGTGGGTGTCACAACAATGGCATCTGCCGGGCACACATGCTCACATAAGCCGCATCCAGCACATTCATTGGTAATTACAGGATACTCCCCTCTTTCAAGTATCATTGCCTTCCACTTGATAGGACAGCGTTCATAGCAACTCCGGCACAGCAACTCTTCTTTCCAGGTAAGGCATTTTTTACGATCAAGCTCGGCAAAGCCCATGCGAACGTCATAAATATCTACGTCGTGGAGGGCATCTGAGGGACAAATAGCACTGCAGCGCATACAGAGATAACAGGGCGCTTCTTTGGGATCAATTTGAGGAGTTCCGGCCATGAAGAAATTAAAGCCACGTCGCATTTTAATACAATCAAAGATACATACCTGGGCACATTGACCGCATTGCAGACAGCGTGCGAGAAACTCCTCTTCACTACGGGCTCCAGGGGGACGAAGAAAATTATTTGATCCGATCATTTCCTTTACCTCTCACAGCCACAACCACCACGTTGTGGGTATATGCCTATAAAAAAGTGTTTAAAAAAGCCCGGTTGCCAATCATCAACGATCAACAACCAGGCAGTATCCTCAGCTATCCAGCTTAGGTTCCATTTTCATGAGTTGTTCATAAGAGATACTTGTCTTGAGCTCTCCATCTTCATCAATCTCATCTTCAATGGTCAGATAGGTTGTATAAACAGTAAGTACGCCAGCCATACGCCCAATCTTTTTAACCACCTTTTCAATGGTATCAGATGGAGACTCAACAACTGCAATCACATATTGATCTTCATGAATACCGTAGGTGGTCATCTCTTCCATCAAGTTGACCTTTTCCTCTACATCATGGATATCATCCTTCAGACAATGTACCAAGAGTCCTGAAATAGCCATTGCTTAAGCCTTTTTGATACGAATAGCACAGATCTTGTATTCCGGCTGTTTCGAGCCTTTATCAAAGGCATTAAGGGTTAGTTTGTTAATAAGCAGATTTGCATCATACCAGGGAACAAACACAAGCCCGGGACGACACACGTCACTCACCCTGGCCTGGAATGTCATGGTATCACGACGGGTTTCAAGAATCACATCATCACCATTCTTAATACCTTTTGCCTTGGCATCTTCGACGTTTACCTCAACATAGGCTTTAGGGAAAGAGCGCCTGAGCTCAGGCACCTTCATGGTCATGGTACCGGTATGCCAGTGATCAATGACACGTCCGGTGGTAAGAACCATCGGGTAGTCTGCATCCGGCTCTTCTGCCGCACCTTTGTAAGGACGGAACCAGATCACTGCACGGCCATCTTTCTTACCGTAAAAATGATATTTATTTTTGTAATCTTTTGGAATATTAGGATCCTGACCACGTACGTAGCGAATTTTGGTTCCCGGATGATCTTCAGTAGGACATGGCCAGAGAATACCGGATTCCTTCTCCATACGGGCTCTTGTAATACCCATAAAGTTATAAGGAGTAACAGAACTGACTTCACGCCACTCATTCCAGACATCATCAATAGTTTCGAATGGAATAACTTTGGGATCAACATCCATACGTTTTGCAAAATCCATAAGGATATCAAAATCAGGCTTACATTCACCCATGGGTTCAACGGATTTCATGAGAAGCGAATAACGTCTCTCGGAACAGCCATAGGTGCCGCGTTTCTCACACCAGAAAGCAGCCGGCAGCAGTACATCACAATATTTCACTGTCTCAGCATCCATGAAAGGCTCGCTCAGCACCATGAAGTTATCTTTCCGCTTCATACCTTCCAGGTAAATATTCACATTGGGAAGAGAATGAGCAGGGTTGGAACAAACAACAAACATTGCCTTAACTTTTGCCTCTGAAAACGCATTCCAGAGAGCAATGGTATGCAGCCCGGGTTTAGGAGCAATGGTACCGGGTTTCAGTCCCCACTGTTCCTCCAGTTTTGCACGATGCTCAGGCTTTTTAATCAGGCGTCCGGCAGGAAGGAGGTGGCAAAGGCTACCGGTGTCACGAACACCACCACATGCGTTAGGCTGTCCGGTTAGAGAGAATGGTGAAGCACCGGTTTTACCAATGTGTCCAGTGAGGAGATGGAGGTTACTCACCAGGTTATTGGCCCAGACCCCGCGGATACGCTGGTTAAGTCCCATACACCAGAAGGAAGTTGTGGCGGAAGCTTCGGCAAACATAAGAGCAATGCGTCTGATTTGATCAGCAGGAACACCTGAAATTTTTTCAGCCTTCTCAGGAGTATAATCTTCCAGAAATTTCATATATGCATCAAAATCCACCTTCTGTTTATCATTGGTCATGAAGGTTACGTACTTATTATGAAAACGCTGATTATCAAGCTCTTCCTGAATAATGACATAGGCCATGGAATTCAGAATGGCAAGGTCAGTACCAGGTTTAAAAGGGACGTGTTCATCGGCAATACGGGCCGTATTAGTCTTACGAGGATCAACAACAATGACCTTTACGGTTGGATCAGCCTGTTTTCTCGCAGCAACACGCTTAAAAAGAATAGGATGACACTCAGACATGTTGGAGCCGATGATAAAAAAGCAGGTTGCTGAATCGATATCATCATAGGATCCGCAAGGTTCATCTTTACCAAAGGTGGTAACATAGCCGCCAACAGCAGAAGCCATACAGAGGCGCGGATTCCCTTCAACATTATTACTTCCAAGACCGGCTTTCCAGATTTTGTTGGCCAGATAGCTCTCTTCAGTCAATGCCTGGCCGGAGCCATAATAAGCAACAGAAGTCGGGCCATGATCCCTGATGGAAGCTTTGAATTTAGAGGCAACAAGGCTCATGGCCTCGTCCCATGATGCGGGCTCAAGCTTACCGTTTTTACGAATATATGGCTTTGTAACCCTATCCTTGGAATAGACGATGGGCGGCATAAGCGCGCCTTTAAGACAGAGAAAACCGGAGTTGTGGTTGTTTGGATCACCTTTGACAGTGACAACCTTACGGCCTTTAATACCAACCATAACTCCACAGCCTGTGCCGCAGAATCGACAAACTGATTTCACCCAGTATTCTGGTTCGTTATCAGCAGCCTTTGCAACAGTGGTCAAAGGACCACCAATAGCCGCTAAAGCAGAAGCTGCTGCCGCAGTTTTGAGTACTTCCCTTCTGGTTACTTTCATGTATTCGTTCTCCTTTTTATAAAAGGTTTTTTAATTCCTTAAACTACGATCCTACTCAGGGCTGTTTTACTCTTTTTTCGATATTGATTTTTTATATGCATCATGATGCATTGAATTCTGATGAAAAGGATGGCATGCATAACAATTTGGGTCGATACCAAATTTCTTTTCCATCCTGAGCATTGCGGGTTCGTGACATTTCCGGCAAACACTTCTGGCGTCAGGCACCACAGCAAAAGGAATGGAGCCTTTCCCATCAGGCTGGCCATGACAGACAAAACATTTCATCAGAGCAACACCGTGTTTGGACTCATACCAGTTTTGAGCAACCCGGGGCGTTACCTTCTGGTGACATGTATAGCAATCTGCTGCATCATCCGGGGCTTTAAGATGCTTAACAGAAACAGCAGAAACCTGAGTGGCAAAAAAACAGAAACAAAATGCAGCACCAATGCCGGCAAGTGTTTTGGTAATTGTTGTTCTACGTTTCATCATTCCCCTCCCTTCTCTGCAGCTGGAGCTGGATTTTCAGCAAGCTTTTTTGCAAATTCAGCATTTATCATCAAATCCTTATCAAAATCAGGAAGGTGAGCCATGTTAATATGACAACCGGCACAGGTTTTTCTGGTTGTGCCGTTTTTACCAAGAAATGCTTCGTGGGCAAGGCTGCCAATTAGAGAAACAGGCTCTCCTTTAACATTTTTGGTCAGATCTTTATGACATTCCTGACATTTTGCAGTGAGATCTGTCTGGCGTGCATTTTTCTGCATCTGGCGACGATCAAAGGTTCCGGGCTCAAAAATCTTTTTATCGAAATATTTGTCCCTTGCGTAATAACTTGTCAAAGGACTGAAATGAAAAACATGGCACTGTTCACAGCTGATCTCTTTTTTGTCCTTATCAAAGGCATGGGCAGAATTTTTCAACTCGTGCTGATACTGTTTCACATCATGGCAGCGCATACATTCTTCAACAGGAGGCCTGTCTGCAGCTGAGGCGCTTCCCCCTATGGCCATGACAAGGCCAAAGACAGCTGCCATTCCGGAAAGTCTTACCAAATAGCTTTTTTTCATTTGCTCACTCCCTGGTTTAATTCTTTGATTTTTGCCCTTCTTTCTCTTTTTGCTCTTCTTTCTCTTCTTGCTGTTTCTTTCGTTCACTCAAAATTCTTTTTGATTCTTCAAGGGAAACAACTTCTGTTCCTGCATACTCCTCTTCAGCCAAAGTTTCTGCCGCATCATAAATAGACATGCCAAAAGGATTTCTTTTACTTATATCCTTGTTTCGATATGCATCAGGCATCCTGGGCCATTCGGAGCTATCCGGTAAATCAGCAGATATTGCCACAGAACTAAACAGTACGAGAATCATTAATACCAACAGTCTTTTTATCATATTTTTTCCTGGAAAAAAGAGCGGCTATTACTTCATATATTTGTAACTATTCAGGTGGTACCCCATAATTAGCGTAACCACGATCCTGTAACTATTTAGGAGTGCTTCATATTTGTTCATTTAGGACTCCGAAGCATACTAGTGCTATTCGAGGAGGCCTAAATGGACGAAGATGGAGTGCTCCTGAATAGTTACATATATTTTTTGGTAAGAAGATCTGACTGAATCATCAAATAGTTATCATTGGTAACGTCAGCATTTTGCACTTCTTCTCCTGCTTCATTTCTTTTATCCATCTTCTCGATCATATCAGTCATGGTTTCTACATTTTCTGAAGAACTGAATTTCACCGTTGCCAGGACAATGAGTGTTTCCAGCTTTCCTTGAGATTTAACTGTTCTGTACAGTTCTTCAGATATCAACCCGTCTTCACCAAAATTCCAGTAGATTGTTTTTCCATGGGCTTCAGTTGTAGGCTCACCGTACTGCATCATGAGCTCACTGATCATGACCTTAAAGTCGTTTTTATCAGCCTTTTTATTCCTTTTATAAACAGCAATCACCACATTTGACTGCCTGTCGACAATAACAAAAACATCCCCATCCTTAAATTTCATTGTCCCTGGATATGCCTTGTAAGCATTATCATTTTGAGCGACTGCAAGCTGATCATCATTCAATGCTTTACCAATCACATACGCTCCCAATCCAAGTTCTAAAGCTGCAATCTTATTTTGCAACTCAGTTTTGGACATGGCACTATAATCAACGACCTGGCAAACCCCGATACCACAAGTCAAACCTACCAGCAAAGCTCCAAGAAGAAGCATTTTGTATTGCATTGTTAAAAAGTATTTCATTACTTATTTTCCTTTTACAAACAAGAAATATATTTACAGTTTAGGCTTAATGATCTTCTCTCATAACCAGCAAGCCTAAACCGAAATTATTTATGAAAAAAAAGCTTATTTTGAGACAGATAACAAACACAGACCTAGTAAATTGAATCCAACAATGCCATATATAATGGACACTAATTAATGGTTTGTTATTAGCCGTGTAGGTTGTGGTTGAGTGTAGCGAAACCCAACATTTGC
>JAYEOK010000307.1:0-25034 GCA_034722915.1 Thermodesulfobacteriota bacterium
CTTGGATATTCGCAGTCATCCAGGGAAAACTATCAAGACTACAATACCAGTAAAACGACAAAAGTAGTGCCATAACGACAACCCCAAGTATCGTAACGAGCTGATATCACAACAGTTGTTTCTTTTGAGTCACAAAGTTGGGTCAATGCCATATTATCTATACTGTCCCGGTTTCGCTTGCATATAACCAGAGTCTTGGTGCTGATTTTGATTCAATCTCAGTTCTGCCCATGGTCAAGGTCAATGACGATGGTGTGAAGCAGCTTATCAAGATCGTGGAAAAACGAGTAAATACAAAACAGGTCTTTGCAGATCCGTTGTTATTAACACGGCTTGCAAAAATAAGTGGTGGTGTTGTGCGTGACCTGATGCGACTGATACGGATGTCCACGGACACGGAAGGCAATACCATTACTGACAAGGAAGTTGTTTATGCGATCAACACCCTTAAAAAAGAGTATGACCGTTTAATCCAGAGCAATGACATTGACAATTTCAAGCAAATCAAGAAAACACATCGCATCCAGGGAGGAGATGAATTCGCTGCGCGTCTGCTCAACCTGCGTCTTGTGCTTGAATACCAGAATGGTGAGAGCTGGGCTGATCTTCATCCTGTTATTTATCAGATTCCATGGGTTAAAGAGGCCTTGGATGGTGATTGATGAAGTTACAGAATCTTTAATACGTCGCATTCAACGTACGTTGACCCGTACAGACAAAAATTTTCACCTCTTCTTTGTCCTTGTTAACCTGCCGGAAACAAGAAAAGTAATTTCCCAAAAACTCATACAACAGCTACAGCGTCCTGTTATTGAGCTGGCTGTTTCACTTGATACCCTGCAGGACACCACTCTTGATGGATGGCTCCTTCCACAACTGAAAACCGTACCGGATAATGCTGTGATTTTTCTCTATAATCTGCAGGAATGCTTACCAACCCGGAAAAAGGGTCTACATCGCGCTCTGCAACAACTCAATTGGCGCCGTTCTTCTTTGGCTGCTATTGGGCGTCCTCTTGTTATCTGGCTACCCAGGTATGCCATTGATAACCTGGCAGAATATGCACCGGATTTGTATGACTGGTACAGTAATGTGTATGAATTTATTCCTCCTGCTGAAGATCTTAAGCAGGAAAAAAGCCGGTTCATCACAGAATTTACAAAGAATGAAGTCCATCCTGCCCAGCGCATGAATAATGCCGAAAAACAGGAGTGGCTGCATACGTTAACAGCATTACTGGCTGAAAATCCTGACCACAATGCTTACCGGGCAGAGTTGTTGGGCAATTTAGGAAGACTGCACTATGCTATTGGCAATTTAGATGATGCACTTGAGCAGTTCCGAAAAGAACTGACGATTAGACAGGACATTGGTGACAAAGCAGGCGAAGGGACTACTCTCAATAATACCTCACAGATTTATACGGCCAGAAACGACTACGACAAGGCACTCTCTTTTCTCAACAAATCACTAAACATACAGCAGGAAACTAACGATCTCGCCGGACTTTGCAGCACTCTGTTTAACATCGGGCTTATCCATTTGCAAAAAGAAGATACCAAGAAGGCATTGGATACCTGGGTACAAGTCTATCTATTGGCAAAAAAACTCCACCTTGTCCAGGCATTACAAAGCCTGGAAAGCTTGGCAAAGCACCTCAACCTGGAGGGCGGTCTGGATGGCTGGCAGGCACTGGCAGAAAAAGCCGATGACAAGGAATGACAAGAATTTCTGTATTTACATCAATGCCTATCACAGATTTCCTTTAAATAGTCCAACCATTGCTCAAAGCCCTCTCCACTGGTGGCGGACAAATCCATAACCAGTAAATTCGGGTTTAACTGCAAGGCCTCAGCCTTTGCCTCCTCAACAGGGAAGTCAAAATAGGGCAGAAGATCTGTTTTGGAGATGATAAAGACCTGAGAACTGTGAAAGGCCTTAGGATATTTAGCGGGTTTATCCGGCCCTTCAGGAACAGACACCATAACTATACGGTGATGTTCGCCCAGATCAAAGGTGGCCGGGCAGACCAAGTTGCCCACATTTTCAATGAAGAGCAGGTCAAGTTTTGCTCCTCCCGGTTCTTTTTCCAGGAGATGCAGCCCTTTATGAATCTGAGCAGCATCCAGATGACAGGCACCGCCCGTGGTCAACTGGATCACAGGTACCCCTTTGGCTCGAATACGCTGCGCATCCCTGTCTGTTTCAATGTCTCCTTCAATCACCCCGATTCGTATACTCTTTCCCAATGCTTCAATAGTTTTTTCAAGAAGCGTGGTCTTGCCGGAACCGGGACTTGAGATCATATTAATAGCCACTGCCCCCATTTTTTCAATATGAATCCTGTTCTTCTCTGCCATGGCCGTATTGGCGGCAAGGAGACTCTGGTGAACTTCAATCACCTTGGAGTCATGGGAATGTTCAGGTTTCAGATCACAACCGCAGGCATCACACATTTTTCTTTTTTCCTTATTCCATCTCAACCCTTAAGAGAACGAGATCATCGCTTCCTTCGGATGAAAACAGGGTTTCCGAACAGTGAAGGCAACTTTCAGGCCTCTGTTCCGTTTTTATTTCCATTCCACAGCCAAAACATCGATACGTAGCCGGCGGATTTTCTATGATCAATTTTGCATCTCTGGTCAAAGCATCATCTTTGGCAAGGATATCAAAACCAAACTGAAATGAATCGATAACCACCCCGGACAGGGGGCCAATCTCCATGCACACGCTAATAACTTTTTCCTTATCATGTTCCCTGGCAAGTTCATGGAGTCGCCCGAGCAAGCCTTGAACAAGCGACATCTCATGCATAGATGTTCTCTTTCAAGTGTATATCGTAGCCCAATTGCTGAAGCCGCTCCACCAGCAAACCGGAGATTTTTTCCACTTGAGACGCCACCACGTCACTCATCTCAATCCCGGTGGCCAGACTTTCAGGCACCACACAATAGAACTCCACACATTCAGGCTGTATACCGCGCAGTTTGCAGATATCGAGTATTTCAAGAATCCCGAGCTGATGCGGTGACATTCGTGTCTGCATGGAACCGTTTCTTGCATCTTCTGCTGAAAATGTATAAAGATTGCCGGGTGCTGCCTTATCAAGCTTTACCACATCGACCACAAAAATCGGATCATGCTCTTCAAGAAAGGGGGCCATGTAAATGCCGGCTGTACCTCCATCAAGGACGGTCACTGACTCAGGAAAGCTATAGTGTTCCTCAAGAAATTCGACAACATGAACACCAAAACCCTCATCAGAGATCAGAAGGTTGCCGATTCCTAATATTCCCGCATTTTTAGTTCCTTTTTCCATTTTTAGTTTCCTTAACAAATTCTTGGAAGAGGCTCCCCATGAAGAGGAGTAATAATCCTGGAACCACCTATGCTGGTTCGCAATATAACCTGCCCGGCTTTTCCAGCTTTTAAGCTTCCGATAATCGCAGCATTCCGGCCAACAGCAGTGGACTGCATGAGCCGTAAAGCCTCCACTGCCTGTCCAGGTGCAACCAACGCAAGGCATTTGCCCTCATTGGCCAAATACAGTGGATCAAGCCCCATGATCTCGCAGGCTGCCCGTACTTCTGTTTTTACAGGTATTGCCAGATCATCAATTTCCACCGCCAATCCGACAGCAGCAGCAATCTCATTCAATGATGTTGCAACTCCGCCGCGGGTTGGATCACGAAGGGCATGAAGAGTACCGGGAGAAAGCTTGTCAAGCAGCAGGGCCACTAATTCATGGAGCGCAGCAGAATCACTGGCCAGATTGCCATCCAGAGTGAGCCCTGCCCGTCTGGTCATGATGGTGATGCCATGATCACCCATGGAACCGGAGAGAAGAATCATATCTCCATCTTTTGCCATTGTAGAAGAGATCTCCACACCCTCTGCCACAATTCCAATACCTGATGTATTAATAAAAATTTTATCACACTTATCCTTAGGCACAACCTTGGTATCTCCGGTGACAATAGGTACGCCGGCAGACTTTGAACATTTTGCAATGGAAGCAATAATACGTTCCAGATCGTCCAGATCAAGTCCTTCTTCAAGAATAAGACCGAGGCTCAAACAAAGGGGGCGTGCCCCGCGCATGGCAAGATCATTGATGGTTCCATGAACGGCCAGAGTACCAATATCACCTCCGGGAAAGAAAATCGGATCCACCACATAGCTGTCTGTGCTAAAAGCCAGTTTCCCGGGATGATTATCCATGACAGCGCTGTCTTCGAGTGCTGCAAGGATACAGTTATCCAAATGTTTTAAAAAAATACTGGAAATCAGTTCCTGGCTGGCAATGCCACCACTGCCATGATCCAGAAGGATTGTCTTCTTACTCTTACTTTGCATCATACCTATTCAGCATATTTATAAAACGCAGCACATGTCCCTTCGCTTGAAACCATGCAGGGACCAATTGGATTACCGAGAGTACAGCGTTTCCCAAATAACGGACACTGGGATGGAAGTTCTTTTCCTTTGAGAATTTCACCGCAACGACAGCCTTTTGGCTCTTTTGCAGGCCTCAACGTGATATTGAGTCGTTTCTCCGCATCGAAAAATTCATATTCTTCCCGGATAGCCAAACCACTTTCCGGAATCACCCCCAAGCCTCGCCATTCCATATCAACAGGCTTAAAAATTTCATTAACCATCTGCTGTGCCCTGCTGTTTCCCTGCCACTGTACCGCACGGATGTATGCATTCTCTACACAGGCTTCTCCCCTGTCAATCTGTCTGGCCAGCATAATCAGAGCCTGCAGTATGTCTGCCGGTTCAAAGCCTCCCACCACGCAGGCCAGTCCGTATTGATCAACAAGAGGCTGATAGGCGCAGGCTCCGATGATAGTGCTCACATGACCGGGACAAAGGAGTCCATGAATCTGCAGTTCCGGATCATCAAGTAAGGCAAGTAACGGCGGAGGCATAACCTTGTGCGTTGAAAAAACAGCAAAATTATCAACATTGCTGTTTTTAGCAGCCATGATGGTAGCTGCAATCCCGGGCGTGGTGGTCTCAAAACCCACGCCAAGAAAAACAATCAGGTCTTCAGGATACTTACTGGCAAGTTTCAGACTATCCATTGGAGAATAGACGATATCCACTCCAGCTCCCTGGGAAGAGGCATGAGCCAGCGACAGACCAGTGCTTCCCGGAACCCGAAATAAGTCACCGAATAATGCAATTCGGACATTTTTCCTTTCTGCCATGGCCAAAATCGTATCAATATGGGACGCAGAAGTCACGCACACCGGACAACCGGGACCTGAAATCAGTTCTATTCCTTTTGGAAGGAGTGTTCGCAGGCCACTGCGAAAAATGGACATGGTGTGGGTGCCGCAAACCTCCATAACCCGAAACGGTCTGCTTACAGCACGGTGCAGCTCTTCAAGGAGAGGTTCGGCCAGGGTCGAGTCCCGAAATTCATCAACATATTTCATAATCTGTTTGATGATGACTCGATGGTTTCCACCTTCTCTGCCATTTCGCGCATGAGGCGGATATTGGTCTCCGCCTCTTTTGGATCCAGGGTGTGGATGGCAAATCCGGCATGGATGATCAGGTAATCGCCAATATCCGGCCAGCGATCAACAATATCAAGCCGGGTTTCTTTTCGGATTCCATCAACATCAACCACAGCAATCTGCCCGCTTAAGAAATCATCAGGGCTGCCGTGAATTTCAATCACTTTCATGGGTACGGCCAGACACATGGCGTAAACCTCCAATAACCGCCTGTCCCAGGGAGATTCCACCATCATTCACCGGAATTTGTTCTCCGGTATAAACTGTAAAATTTTCCTGTTCCAAAAGGATAAAAAGACCTCTTAAGAGAAGCGTATTCTGCATGCAGCCACCAGCCAGCACAACTTGTCTGCATCCTGTTTTATTGCTCAGTTTCCGCAAAAGAATAAAAAGGCTTTGAATAAGACAGAGGTGAAAATCAAGGGCTATGGCGGATGCTTCCCTGTCATCGGCCAGTTGATCAAGCACGTTTTGAACCAACTTACTCTGCTGTAATATCAAACGTTTTTCTGTTGATACTATTTCTGCCTGTGGCGGGCATTTTGCAAGAAGATCGCCTAACGATTGCTCTCCCATTGCCTGCCTGGCCAGAGATTCCAGCTCCATGGCAGCCTGTCCTTCGTAATCGGCTGTTAAGCAAATCCCAAGAAGAGCTGCAATTCCATCAAAAAGACGGCCACAACTTGTAGTGATCGGGCAATTGAATCCCTGTTCCATCATCTGCCACAAAGCTGACTGTTGCTGCTCATCCACCAGATGCACTTTCGGCGCAGCCTGCTTTGCATCAAAAAGCAGAGACAATGCCATGCGCCACGGTTCCTCAGCAGCAGCATCCCCACCGGGAAGCAGCATTGAAGACAGCGATCCAATCCGCTTATAGCTGAAGCAATCAGCTTCGAGAACTTCCCCGCCCCAGATGGTCTTATCATCACCAAGGCCGCTGCCGTCAAGAATCAGGGCCAGCACTTTTCCTTCAATTCCGTGCTCGACCAGTACCGCGGCAGCATGGGCATGATGGTGTTGCACCTTGTACAAAGGCAGGCCCGTTTCTTTGGCATAATGGCTACTTAAGTAATCGGGATGGAGATCACAGACCACAGCCTCCGGTTCCACCTGCAAAAGTCTCTTGAAATGATCAATACTTTCTTTATAAAAATTCAGCGATTCCAGATTAAACAGATCTCCTATATGCTGACTGAGAAATCCTTCTCTTTCTCTTGTCAGACAAAAAGTAGATTTGAGGCCTCCGCCACAGGCAAGCATGGATGGCAATTCCATGGGGAGAGGTGTAGGTGTTGGCACATAACCACGAGCCCGCCGCAACAGTTGAACCCTGTTCCCTGTGATTCTTGCCACAGAATCATCGATACGGGTAACAACTTCTCTATTATGGAGGAGGAAGCAATCTGCAACACCCTGAAGACCAGCTATGGCAGTATCGTTTGCTGTAAATATCGGCAAACCACTTTTGTTACCGCTTGTCATAACCAGTGTTCGCGGACAGTCCACTTGAAAAAAGAGGAGTTGGTGCAATGGTGTATAGGGCAGCATCACCCCGATTTCATCAATCCCGGGCGTGAGAGCTTCAGCAAGGCAAGATTGTTTCCGGGGAAGCAGAACTATGGGATGCTCTGCACCCCCTAGTAATTTTTCCGCTTCTGTATTTATGTGACAGAACCGACGGGCCTCTTCCAGATTGGATGTCATCACAGCAAGAGGTTTGGATTTTCGCCCCTTGCGTATGCGAAGTCTTTCCACTGCATGCTCCGAACCGGCATCCACCACCAGGTGAAAGCCTCCCAAACCTCTTAAAGCCACAATTTTCCCCTGTTTCAGGGAACGGGCAACTTCTTTCAAAGGGGAAGAAACTTTAAGGCATACACCATGCATATCATGGTATGACAACTCCGGCCCGCACTCCGTACAAGCATTGGGCTGGGCATGAAACCGACGATTTTCCGGATCTTCATATTCCGCTTTGCAGGCCGGGCAGAGATGAAAATGCCTCATGGAAGTCCCGGGACGATCATAGGGCATGAATTCCACGATGGTAAAGCGCGGCCCGCAGTTGGTGCAGTTGGTAAAGGGATAGCCAAAACGTCTGTTTTGCGGATCCAGAATATCCTGTAGACAGTCACTGCAGAGAGGCATATCCGCCGGAATTATGGCTCTGCAGGTTTCAGATGATACACTTTCCAAAATGAAAAACTCTTTGAAACCTTTAATCGAAGGCTGAGAATACTGCTGCAAAGAAGTGATGCGCGCCAATGGAGGCGGTGAAAAACGAAGAGTCTCGATGAAATCCTGAAGAGGTGACAGCTTCCCTTCCGCCTCTATCACAACCCCCTGGTTACTGTTCACGATAGTGCCCGCAATATTACACTGTTTGGCCAAACGATAAACAAAGGGACGGAAACCAACGCCCTGGACAATGCCTCGAACGATGATTTCCTTTCGAAGAACGGGATTAGACATTCTTCTGTTTAAACTTTTTCCCGGTAAAAATTGACGAAACAAGTCCTTCCGGTGATTTCAAATCGTTCCAGATAACCAAATAGACATGGACAAAGGCGAAAAGAATAAAAAGCCACATCAGCAGATGATGCAGAAATCGGCCCTGCTGCTGGGTACCAAAAACGCTACCCCCCAGGCCCTGCCAGAACCCTGCTTCCGGATACAGCATATAAAAACCACTGACAAGCTGGAAGAGTGCCGCAACAATTATAACAACATACGTCATCCCGGCCAGCACATTATGCCCCAGGCGTTCGTCATGCCTGTCACTGATATAACTGTAATACCCCAATGTTGTGAAAATACTTTTTATATTTCGCGGAGTAACAGGCAAAACATCCCAGATCCGTTCCTGACGATTCCCGAAAATATACAAAAAAAGTCTCACCAGCACCGCAGCAGTAAATAAATAACCTGCCAGAAAATGGATATATCGCATGGTGCTCATGGGAAAGGCCACGCTACCTTCAAGGGTCGTATTCGTCCATGGAGTATTAATAGAGAGTCCGGTCACCACCAGGGTAACAATGGACAACACCAGAGACCAGTGAAACAGGCGGAGCAGGATGCACCAAACAGTTTTCATTTCATAATTCATGATATTCCCCCATCAATAAAAGGAATCGCTTCCCTTAGAGTGCTTTCACCTTGCTCTTCTCCTGTCCGTTTGCATCAACCATGTGGATAGCACAGGCGATACAGGGATCAAAAGAGTGGATTGTACGCAAAACTTCAAGGGGTTTTTCAGCATCAGCCACTGGATTGCCAACAAGAGATGCCTCATATGGGCCGGGTTCGCCTTCCGAATCACGCGGACCAGCATTCCAGGTCGAGGGAACGACGCACTGGTAATTTTTAATTTTACCATCCCGAATAACAATCCAATGGGACAGTGCACCGCGTGGAGCCTCATGAATGCCATAACCCCGTTGCTCACCCTGAGGGAAAACCGGTTTATTAAAGATCTCAAGATCTCCCTTACCAATATTGTCCACCAGTAAATCCCAATGATTAAGGGCAAGATCGCTGAGCATGGACGCACGAACTGCGCGTGCAACATGACGACCCAGTGTGGAATGCAGCACTTCAGGGCCAACCGTAACACCAGCCACACTGGAAACGAGCGACAGTGCATTATCAATATTTTCAATAATCGGTTTATGACCCTGGGCATAGCCCACCAGCATCTGGGCAAGAGGCCCGACCTGCATGGGTTTTCCCTGAAAACGCGGGGCCTTGATCCAGGAATATTTTCCATCATCCTGAAAATCCGTGTACTTGGGAACATCATCCTCTTCATAGGGATGTTTAGACCAGTCACCTTCGTACCAGGCATGGGTAATATTCTCCACAACATTGTCCCGGAAATAATCATCATTGAAAGAAGTAATGCCCTTCACTGTACTTAAGTCACCATTCATGATGGTTCCACCCGGCAGATCAAATTCCGTGGCTTTCGTGTTGAGTACCATATCCGGAACAGCCATGTAGTTGGTGACTCCGGCGCCGTAGGGAAGCCAGTCTTTGTACAGAGCCCCCACGGCAACCACATCCGGTAGATACACCTGCTGAATGAATCCGCGAACCTCCTGGATCAACTGTTTAACCCAGTACAGCCGTTCCATATTCAGGGCTGAATCACTATCCGGATTCAGAGCTGCGGTCACTCCGCCAACCGAGAGATTTTGAATATGAGGATTCTTGCCGGAAATTATGCCCAGTGCCTGGGTGGCCTTTCTCTGATAATCAAGAGATTCAAGGTAATGGGAAACAGCCATCAGGTTCGCTTCAGGCGGCAGAGTCATGGCTGGATGCCCCCAGTAACCATTGGCAAAGGGGCCAAGTTGTCCACTATCCACCAGAGCCTTCACCTTTCCCTGCACAGCAGCAAAGCGTTTAGCGCTGTTACCCGGCCACTCTGAAAGAGAAGAGGCCAAAGCTGCAGTCTTTTTAGGATCGGCTGACAGAGCAGAAACTACGTCCACCCAGTCAAGAGCTGAAAGCACATAAAAATGCACAATATGATCCTGAAGGGCATGGATGGCCATGACAATATTACGGATATACTGAGCATTAATAGGGATCTCAAGATCCAGGGCATTTTCCACAGCCCGTACTGAAGCAAGTGCATGCACCGTGGTACAGACACCGCATATACGCTGGGTAAAGAGCCAGGCATCACGCGGATCCCGACCTTGCAAAATAGTCTCAATCCCACGCCACATCTGACCTGATGACCAGGCCTTGGTCACCTGTCCTCCATCTACTTCTGCATCTATTCGTAAATGACCCTCAATTCTGGTAATGGGGTCGATTGTAATTCGCTGAGCCACGATATATTCTCCCTATGAAAAAAGATTTCAGGCAATAATTGATACAATTTTCAGACCGTCCCTTATGCCTTATCCTTGTTCTTATCTTTACCTTTCAGTTTCGATTTACCAATACCCACTGCTGCATGGATTGCAGCACCGGCTGCTGCCACGCCAAGAATCTTTTTCCCCACGCTGTCGGCATCGGCTATAATATCGGTCCCTGGAATTGCAACCTGAGGTAATCGTTCATAAAAAGGAGTCATAGAATCCCAAAAACCGGGCTCAGTACAGCCAACGCAACCGTGACCTACAGAGACGGGCCAGACATCCACATCATTAAAGCGTGCTGCCGGACAGTTGGAAAAAGTCTCTGGTCCTTTGCAGCCAACTTTATAGAGGCAATATCCATTTTTATGACCAAAATCACCAAATTCTTCAACAAAACGACCTTCGTCAAAATGAGCCCGACGTTCGCAGTGATCATGAATCCTGCGACCATAGGCAAAGAGAGGACGGCCAAGGTTGTCACAGTTGGGAAGACGCTTAAAAGTCAGATAGTGAAGTACTGTGCCTAAAAAAGTCACAGGATTGGGTGGACAACCGGGAATGTTAACAATGGGAACCCCGGAAAGCAGATCCCCTACACCTTTGGCACCAGTCGGATTGGGGGTAGCCGCCTGAATTCCACCATAGGATGAACAGGTTCCAATTGCAATTACTGCTGCGGCTTTGGGGCCCACTTCTGCCAGAATATCCATGGCTGTACGCCCGGCAATTTTGCAAAAATTGCCATTATCTGCTGTGGGAATGGCCCCTTCAACCACGCAGATATATTTTCCCGCATTCTTTTCTATAGAATCATGCAGACTCTTTTCCGCCTGATGGCCGGATGGAGCCATGACGGTTTCATGATAATCGAGAGAAATAATATCGAGAATCAGGCGACCGAGATCCGGGTGGGACCCCCGAAGCAGACTCTCGGTACACCCTGTACACTCCTGAAAATGAAGCCAGATCACAGGAGGCCGAGGGGCAGATTCGGCCGCTGCCACAAGTTTTGGGACCATGGCCTCCGAAAGGCCGAGCGCAGCAGCAGCAACGCTGCAACTTTTAAGAAAGCCGCGCCTGCTTATATTGGGATTCATATCCAAATAACCTGCCTGATCTTCCATCGTCATCTCCTTCAGTTACCCCAAATCATGAATTACGAAAGTCGTTTTTCAATGGTCTACCTGAGCCGGCAAGGGGCTTTCCCAACTCAAAAAAATTACCACAACGCAACACTAGGAGGCTGTCTGAGAATAGGCATTTCTTCTTAAATCGAGGCATTTTGAAAAAATAAGCACAGGCATATTGTTAATATTCCGAGCATTATTTTTTCAAAATAACGAAGAGTTGGGGAGAAAGGGCACTTGTACCCGTAGTTTGGGTGTTCTCGGACAGCCTCCTAGTATTGTTAGAAACAACTACATCCCTCCATAGGTATTGTCAAAACATATTGAACCTTACAAGCTCAGTAGTTTTAGCCTGCCTTATCAATAATATTGATACAAATAAAAAATGAAACACCCTTGTGCACTAAACAATTCAAAAAATTTGAATTCTCGATCCCGTTTGTGACACGCTATTCTTGTTAAGAGATATTTTTTTGAATCTTCAGGGGGGGGAAAAATGAAGAGCACTTTTGTAAAAAATTTCCGTTTTAAACTGATTGCACCAGTGGCCATTGCCCTGTTAGTGCCTTACTCCTGAAAAGCTGTAATAAAAAACAGGTGAGCGTAGACTCCGAGAAAATGAAAAGTTCGTTTAACATTAGCAAGTTGGACATACCAACAAGGCACTTATACCCCTCAAGGGGGTACTGAAAAGAGTGCCGGCTTACCGTTCATCACCGGTGTTAGTGATGATCTGCAGCAGGTAATCTCTGAGGTCAGGCATGAAATCACCGAGAATGCGGGTAGCACTGTTACTGAAATCACGGCTACGAGCAACAGTCTGAGTAAACGAACTCGAAATCTCTTCAGCATTGGTTCTATTCTCGGCTTTATCATGGCTCTCTCCATTATGCTGCTCAACGCCAGATCTGTCCTTAAACTGCTGGGTGGTGAACCGGATGCCATGGTACAGCTTGCCATGCGTATTGCCAACGGCGATTTAAAAGATACTGACACGTCTAAATCCGTACCCGGCAGTCTTCAAGCCGCTCTCCAGAACATGACAACAAACCTGCGAAGTTTAATTGGAAATATTGTTGCTAAGGGTCGTTCTCTTACTGCCACTTCCCGCAGTAACACATCCATCTCAGGCCCATTGCTGCGATGGAGCCCCTCTCTTTCCGTAGGGCTGGAGTCCATTGACAGCCAGCATAAAACACTTGTTGACATGATTAATGAGCTTCACCAAAAAATGAATGGTGATGCATCCCATACTGCCATCGGCAGTGTCCTTGGCAAACTCATTGACTATACTGATACACATTTCAAGAATGAGGAAAAACTCTTTGCCGAATACGACTATGAACACAAAGACGTACACATGGAAATCCACCGTAAACTGGTGGCTCAACTCGTTGACTTCCAGAAGCAGTACAATACAGGCAAGGCGGATATTTCCCTTGAGCTGATGGAATTTCTCAAGGATTGGCTAGTGGATCATATTAAGAAAACCGACATGAAATATGGGCCATTTTTAAAAAGTAAGGGGGTAGCGTAAACGAAGAAAACTATTTCTTTAAACCAAAAACACCATTCTTCTTTGATGAGAACGCAGGATTATAACCTTTCCTGCGTTTTCCACGTCCATTGGAACGGGAGTGTTTCGCTGTCTCCTGGCGACGATCCTCCTGTTTGAAGGATGGGAGTTTGAGATCAGTCTGCTCGCCGGTGATAGACTCAGAGTACAGCTCACAGAACAATAAGCAGGATTTAAAATAACTCTTCTTTTTTATCCACTTGGGCCAGGAATTATTGTCCTGATGGCGAAGAAACTGAGGCAGATTGGAAAGGAGAATCACCATTTCCTGACGAATGGAACGACGCAGGTTCAGTTGAACACCCAGTTCTTTGTCCAGTGCTTCGCGCATATTTTTTGAAAACCTGAATGCTTCCGCACCTTTTAAGCGCTGGCGTACCAGGTCAAATTCTGCATTGGCCCAGGGGATGAGAATCATGGCCAACAGGAAGTCATTACTCAATCCTCGTTTTCCTGATTCCTTTGCCAGTAATGCGCTGCGATCAATCACCTTTACAAGAGATGTCAGTTGCTCCCGGTAAGGCCTCTCATCCGGATCTTCCTTTTGAAAAAATACTTTTTTATACAATCCGAAAATATCAAAAAACAGTTCAGATTCCAGTGCCAGTTCCAGCCATTCTGATAAAGAACCGCTGTGCAGATCCTTAAAAAACTCATCACGAATCCGTGACGATGGGCAGAGGGTAAGTTTTTCATGGTTGGCACAGATCGCCTGCCAACTCTCAGGTGCTATGCTGAAACCAAGCCTTCCGGCATGCCTGATTGCCCGCAGCATACGCACGGGGTCTCTTACGATACGTCGCTCCGGCTCTCCCACAAACTGAACAATACCTTTGTCCAGATCATTAATTCCACCAACATAATCAATAATCGTATCATTTTCGATCTCGTAAAACAGACCGTTTACAGTGAGGTCGCGTCGTTGAGCATCTTCAGCAAGACTGCCAAAGGTATTATTGGGAGCGAGCACGGCTTCAGGGCCATCAATGTCAAATTCACTTAAAGAACGGAGGGTTGAAACCTCTATCTCCTTACCGTGAAAAAAAACCTGGACCAGACGAAAACGCCTGCCGATGGTTCGACTGTTACGAAAGAGTTTCCGGATCTGGCCGGGACGGGCATCGGTGGAAATGTCAAAATCCTTGGGAGCCTTTCCCAGATAGAGATCCCGGACACCACCACCCACAAGATAACCGGAATACCCGTTGTCCCGCAAGATCCGGAGAACTTTCATGGCATCCCTGTCAATCATGTGATGGCGGATGGGATGATCATCGGTGGTGATGATTCCAGGCTCGTTGGAAAGTGTCATAAGCAGGGGGAAGGCAGTCTCTTTGAAAAATTTTATATT
This sequence comes from Thermodesulfobacteriota bacterium, assembly GCA_034722915.1. Classification (GTDB taxonomy): domain Bacteria; phylum Desulfobacterota; class Desulfobulbia; order Desulfobulbales; family Desulfocapsaceae; genus Desulfocapsa. The sequence continues at coordinate 14,463 of JAYEOK010000307.1, forward strand.
ACTTCAGTGTGAAACTCATGATAATGACTTGCTTACCTCTATTTGTCAAGGAACATGGCAGGTAATAGCGCACTGGCACCTCATATCTGTACCCCAAATGCAGCTAACACCGGTAAACGGTAAGTGAGGCCGACACTCATTTCAGTACCCCTTGAGGGGTATAAGTGCCTTGTTGCTATGTTCAACTTGCTAACGTTAATAGAATTTTCCATTTTCTCGGAGTCGGAGTTTATACCCTGTCTCTTTAGGGTGCTTACCTGTTTTTTTATGACAGCTTTTCAGGAGTAAGGCACTAAATTCACCATAAATTGCGATTTTTCCATACATGGCCCGCATATGCTTGACATTTTCCTGTAATTACGTTTTATTTTACACTTTTTTGACAAAGACTTTTTCTGGAGGAATAACAGTGAAAATAAAGGCCCTGAACGGCTTTAAAGATATCGTACCCGGTGAGGTGGAATTGTGGCAGAAAGTAGAAAATACTGCCCGCGATATTTTTTCGCGTTTTAATTTCTCTGAAATCCGAATGCCCATACTGGAAAAAACGGATCTCTTTGCACGCTCCATTGGTGAGGCCACGGATATTGTTGAAAAGGAGATGTACACCTTTGTCGACAAGCAGATCACCATGCGCCCTGAAGCCACAGCATCCCTGTTACGTGCCTACATTCAGCATGGCCTGCACGTCCAGAAACCTGTGCAACGCCTTTTCACCATCGGCCCCATGTTCCGCCACGAACGTCCACAAAAAGGGCGTTTACGCCAGTTTCACCAAATGGATGTTGAGGTACTTGGAACCCCTAATCCCAGAGTTGACGCCGAAATCATGGCAATGGGAGCCATGCTTCTTGAAGCACTTGGAGTCACTGTAAGCCTTGAGATGAACTCCCTTGGCTGTCCGGTTTGCCGTCCCGGATTCCGCGAAACACTGCTTGCCTTTATTGAAGATCGCAAGAATGCATTGTGCGATGACTGTGCGCGACGCAGTAAAACCAATCCACTGCGGGTGCTTGATTGTAAAAACCCCAAATGCAGGGAACAGGTTGAGGAAGCTCCTTCCATCCAGGAACATCTTTGTAATGAATGTGATGAACATTTTGCTGCTGTTCAAAATGGACTACAGCAGCTTGGCATAAAATACAGCCTCAACAAATTCATGGTTCGTGGCCTTGATTACTACACCCGAACCACCTTTGAGTTTATCACCGAAGATCTGGGTGCCCAGGCAGCAGTAGGTGCTGGTGGCCGCTATGACGGCCTGGTAGAAAAACTTGGTGGCCCCGGGGTTCCCGGAATCGGATTTGCCCTTGGTATAGAACGCCTGGTGCTTCTCCTGCAGCAGAAGGAAGAAGAAATAGACAGCAGCACAATCGATATCTTTGTTGCAGGTCTAGGCGAAAAAGCATCTGAATTTGCCTTTCCACTGGTTCATACTCTGCGCAAAAAAGGCTTGCAGGTAGCCATGGACCCCGAAGGACGCAGCCTGAAGAGCCAGATGAAACAGGCAAATAAAGTAAATGCCAGGTACGTTCTCATCATTGGTGAAAATGAACTGGAGCAGGGTCAGGCTGTACTGAGAAATATGGAAAATCAGGAACAGCAGGATATTGCGATCAATTCCGACGACAACAAAATCGTATCTTTGCTCTTACAAATCTGCCGGAAATAACATTATAGTTTTTTAAAAATATAACCACGGAATGGAAATGCTTATGGAATCTATGGGAACTTTACGCAGAACCCACTCTTGCAACGATCTGACCAGCGCCAATATCGGCGAAGAAATCATCCTCATGGGCTGGGTTCTGCGCAGGCGGGATCACGGCGGCGTTATTTTTATCGATCTGCGTGACCGGCATGGCCTGACCCAGATAGTCTTTAACCCTGAAGTAAACCCCGAAGTCCACGCCAAGGCACACAGACTTCGCAGTGAATGGGTGATAGCAATTCGAGGCAAGGTTGAAGCCAGACTCGAAGGCATGGCCAACAAAAAACTGGCCACTGGTGAAATCGAAGTTTTCATCGATGAGCTCCGTATTCTGAACACCTCAGAAACGCCACCATTTCCGCTCGATGAAGAGAGCGAAATCTCTGACAATATCCGTCTCCAGTATCGCTACATGGATCTCAGACGACCAGAGATGGCCGCAAAACTTCTCCAGCGTCACAAAGCTGTACAATCCATCCGCACCTATCTGAATGACAATGAGTTTTTGGAAGTGGAAACTCCCATGCTCACACGTTCCACTCCGGAAGGGGCTAGAGATTATCTGGTACCAAGCCGTGTCAATGCCGGAAGATTCTATGCCCTGCCCCAGTCACCCCAACTCTTTAAACAGCTGCTGATGATAGCAGGTATGGATCGATATTATCAAATCGTTAAATGTTTTCGTGATGAGGATCTACGCGCCGATCGTCAACCGGAATTTACCCAGATCGATATGGAACTTTCCTTCATGGATGAAGAACAGATCATTGCCATCACCGAAGGTATGATCGCCAAGCTCTTTAAAGACACCTTAGACCTTGATGTGGTCCCACCATTTACCAGAATCAGCTACGACGAGTCCATGGACAGGTTCGGTACTGATCGACCTGACACCCGTTTTGGATTTGAGCTGGTGGATCTCACTGAGATAGCAAAAACCTGCTCTTTTAAAGTGTTTCGTTCTATTGCCGATGGCGATGGCACAGTGCGCGCCATTAACGCCAAGGGCTGTGCCAGTTTTTCCCGCAAGGATCTTGATGTCCTCACCGAGTATGTTGCTCAGTTTGGTGCCAAAGGGCTTGCCTGGGTAAAAATGAAAGCGGACGGAGAATGGCAGTCCCCCATTGCCAAGTTCTTCAGCGACGAAGAACGTGCGGCCATGACAGAGGCTCTGGATGCCTCGGAAGGTGATCTGCTCTTCTTTGGAGCTGATAAAGCATCGGTGGTCTTTCCGGTACTTGGCGAACTTCGAATAGAAGTAGCTCGTCGTCTTGATCTGCTGAATAAAAAAGAGTTTAATTTTGTATGGGTTACAGACTTTCCACTGGTGGAATATGATGAAAATAAAAACCGATTTCAAGCACTTCATCATCCCTTCACCGCTCCCAGGGACCAAGACCTGGATAAACTGGAAAGCGATCCTGCATCTGTTTACAGCCAGGCCTATGATCTGGTACTGAATGGCACTGAAATCGGTGGTGGCTCCATCCGTATCCATCAGCGTGATATCCAGGCCCGGGTACTGGCAGCACTTGATATCAGTGAAGAAGAGGCCAACGACAAATTCGGTTTCCTTCTCCGCGCCCTGGAGCTTGGTGCTCCACCTCATGGTGGTCTGGCCTTTGGCCTTGATCGACTCCTTATGATCATCACCGGTAGTGACTCCATCCGGGACGTTATTGCCTTTCCCAAAACACAGCGTGCGACCTGCCCTCTCACTGATGCACCAGCAGGAGTCTCAAGAAAACAGCTCACCGAGCTCTATCTGCGTCCGGACTGGAAAGAAACCAAAGGGTCCTGATCTTCTTTTATTGTTCCATTCCTCTGGCAGTCATCGTATTCCCATGGTGACTGCCAGGGGCTCCCTCAACCTCTCTTGACCATTTCAATGCTTGCCAACGATATACTACGAAAAATCCGATATAGCCTTGACCTGAAAGACAAGGAAATGATCTGGATATTTCACGCTCCCGGGCGGGAAGTACCGGAAATTCAGCTCCATACTTTACTCAGAAAAGAGGATGAAAAAGAATTTGTGCTCTGTTCCCAGGCCCTGCTGGCTATCTTTCTTGACGGCCTGATTATTTTCTATCGGGGTGCTTTAAACAAAACGCCTGCACACACCGAACCTGTTACCATCAGTAATAATGATGTATTGCGAAAAATCCGCATTGCCCTTGCCTATCAGGATACGGATATGCTGGAAGTGTTCAAACTTGCCGGCACCAATATATCCAAGTCTGAATTGTCAGCTTTTTTCAGAAGAAAAAGCCACAAACATTACAAAGAATGCGGCGATCAATTTCTTCGCCATTTCCTGCAGGGCCTTTCCCTCTACAAAAAAAGGCCTGTAAAAAAGGAAACGATTTCCAGAACGGAAACCGTTTGGGTCAAAAGAAAAAAGTAAAGGATTACATGTTAGCTTTTTCAATAAAAAGTGGTTCCAGTGCTGCCTCCATTTTTTTCAATTCCGTTAAAAACTTTTCCCGGGAATCTTCAACAAGCTGGCTGGAAAGTGTCTGATAATACTCAATACCTTTAAAAAGATTTTCTCTCATTCCCTCCAGAAAAGAAGCACTGTTAGACGCAAGCCCCACCGGAAGGTTATCCAGTTCTTTACGAAGATAATCGATGTACAAGCTGAGTTCCCTGATAAACATGTGAGGCCGTTCGCTGGATGTCAACAGTGACAATCGACCGTATATATGATCAACCATTTCCTGAAGAGTCGCAATTTTTGAAAAATCAACAATCCCCGGTCCACAACAAACAGCAGAGGTGGCACTCGGTTCAATACCGAGAGCCACCGTTGCATTTCCAGCCAAATCATGGCAAATACATGATTTGGCAAGTATTCTTTCTTTTATTTTATTAAGTGCCTGTAAAGAATGTTCTTCCTCCTGAAGATGCTCAAATTTCATTTTCTGGTAGGCACGAGAGGCAAGGCATATCGGCCTCTCAGTAAATTCTGTGCTTCCTGCCACAAAACCTTTGGGGCAGGATGTCCCTGGTTTACCATCTTTGATCCGCCTGCGACGTGCTTCTTCACTTGATGATGTTCGCAAATTCCAGAATGGGACACCTAACGGGGAGGCGTCACTCAGATAAACATCTTTTCCAGAGGCTTCAGCAAGTCTTTTCAGATTGACTTTATCCATGCGCACCGCTTCCGGGACAAGCATGAATGGTGTCCCCCAGCCGACACTGTCAACCCCATAATATTTCAGTAAAAACTGTTGCTCACCTGCGGTCCCCACACCACCTTGCACTGTGATGCGGAAATCTTCAGGCGTGTAGTCTGCAAAATCCCCTTTTGCAGAGAGAGCTTTCCTATACATAGGGATGAGTTTTCCCAGGAGTTCATTTTTCTTCTGCTTAAATTCATCCAGAACCACACCCAGGAGAAATCCCTTGGAAGCAAAAGCATGTCCTCCGCAATTCAGACCTGATTCAATACGAAATTCCGATACCCACAACCCTAATTTAGCCAGAAAACGCCCCTGTATTTCAGAAGAGCGATGGTCGCTGACCTTCAAAATGATTCTCTTTTTCATTTCACCATTTTGATCAGGAAAAAAATCATCAAACTCTGTCATGTACCGATAGAGTCGTTTATTAATCCCTGCTGAAAAAATAATTGAAGCCGAAAGCGTACTTTGGGCAAAACCACGCAAGGCACTCAGAGCATCAGCGTACTTTGGCGGCAGCTTCTCTCCTTTTCGATACTGATCACGATCAAGCTTGGTCATTATATTCACATCAATGCTTCCTGGAACTGCACTGGCACGCAGCATATCCTGCATCGATTTCTGCTGAGCAACATCGGACATTGTCAGCATATCCAGGTATTTCTTTTTCAGTGGTACTTCATCGGGAAGCATCTCGTAATACTTTGTGATCTCACTACCTTGTTCAAAAGGTGAATTTTGTAATTCCTTGACTTGCTGCTGCACTAAACGATCAAGAAGATCTAGATATGCTGTAATACGGTGCGCACGCGGATCGTCACTTTGCTTTGAAATTTCTTCATACGGTTCGCCGGCCTTTTGACAATGATACTTTCGCATCTGCTCAATCAAAACATCATCTACGAGAGATATTGATGAAGAAATCCCATATTTAGCAACCTTAAGTGGCGTGTCTATTGTAAACCCGGTCCCCATAATTGGAATATGAAAAGTATGGGCTGCTGCAGAAGTATAAGCTGGCATGTTGTCCTCAGGCCGTTTGGTAACACAGTTTAATACCTTGTAAATTCTTTCGAAGTCGGAGTTTATACCCTGATTTCTCCAGGGTGCTTCTCTCATGTTTTTTACTCATCAGGTAAGCACCCTAAAGAGACAGGGTATAAACTTCGACTCCGGGTGGGCGCTGGACTGAATAAAAAGAATTTGGTGAAGGTACTTATATCCCCCCTTGTGGGGTGTAACTCATTTTAACCCATATTAACTCATCATGTTCAGAAAGTAATGGATTCTCTTCAAAGAGCATAAAAAGGTTCAGTTCAGTTCTGCCAGCTGAACCAGAAATTCCCATATTCCCAGTAAAAACATAAACCCAACAGCCGTTGCCGCCCATAACGCATCGATCTCTTGCTGATATTGTGTAAGCAGACGTTTCAAGATGCTCTGTTTTTTTCGTCTGACCAGGGGCCAACACTGTACCTGCAGCGTATTTTGAAAATAAGGACTTCCAGTGATATCACTTTTTCCTTTCATAATACATCCCTCCTTGAATGATTTAAAGAGAGTGTAACAGGGTCAGGTGCTCACAGAGTGAGCACCGTCTGAAAAAAATGCTTCTTTTTATGAAAAAAATTTCAGGAAAGCCTTTCCTACAAAAATAACGCCAGCAAAGAAAGCGTGGCAAAGGACAGCAGAATACCCCAGCCGACCAGAGCAGCTGCCAGTCTTGGCGCCAGCCCGGCACTCATTGCCATGGCACCGGCTGTGACCATTGGCGGCATGCCTGCTTCAAACACTGCAATTTTGGATGCAGGGGTGTCAATTCCGGCAAGCTGACACAAAAGCAGGGCCACAAAGGGTGCAATGAGTAACTTTACTGACAATGCAAAGCAGAAAGGTAAGGTTTGCCCCGGGGCCAATTTAATTTTCAACTGCAACCCAATGGCAAACATGACAACAGGTACAATGGAGGAAGCGATCAAAGACAGACCTTCAGCAATGGCCACATGCTGTAAAGGTTTGGCAAAAAGCAGGGCAATGAGCAGGGCAAGAAATGGTGGAAAGCTGAAAACTCTTTTGGCAATTGCCTGAACGCTCTGGTGTTGCTGTTTGCTGTAAAGAGCAAGAATAAAGGAACCATAAGTGGATAGTGCCATAAATGAGCCGAACTGATCATAAATAATTCCGTAAGAAACCATATCCATACCGAAAAATGCATCAATCATGGGAATACCCAGGAAAGAGGTGTTACCCAGAGGGACGGTAAGAAGGAGGACTCCGGTTACCTCGCGAGACCATTCCAACAATCGGCTGGTGATCCAAACCAGGACAGCGCCCAGTGCTGTCATCAACCAGGGCATAAACAGCAGAACAAAAAGGTCAGTGGAAAAAGAAAGTGTTGGAACCTGGCACAGAATAAGGGCAGGCAGGGCTATCCAGATCACGTACAGGTTTAAAGTCAAGGGAGCATTATCTGCAAATACATCCCGGTGCTGCAAAAACATACCGCAGGCAAGACAGATGAAGATAAGAATAAAATTTTCCATTTGTCAGAAGTGGCGCCCTATGATGGATTTGTAAAACTCTTCATTTTCTTCAATTCTCAATTCTCTCCACTGCCAGAAAAGTCATATCGTCATCACCAGCCGCCTGATTGCCAAACTGTTTCAACTCAGCGATAATATCCTGAACGGCTGACTGTAATGGATATCTGCGAGCATTTGTTATCGAATCAATAAGGCGTTCATGCCCATAAAACTCGCCCTTTTCATTGGAGTACTCAGCAAGTCCATCGGTATAAAAATAAATCCTGTCTCCACTGTTCAGGCACCCCTCCCCTTCACTCCATTTTCCATTCATCCCTGCCGGCGGCCCTCCTGCATCCAGAAAAGTGACAGTTCCTTCCGGTGTTACATGCACAGGTGGCGGATGACCTGCACAGCAATAACGAAATGTATGACTTTTGGTATTATAAAGAAGGTAAACGATAGTCATGTACAGTTTAAAACGGGAGATCGGAAACTCTCTGTCCAATCCCAGAATAATTTCTCCTGGCGGAGTAATCGTTCCGGGTTTATCTTCTGATTCTTTCTTCCCTGTAACACCTGAATAATACTGACTAAGCTTCTGTGTTACCAGAACTGTCATCATTGCTGCAGGAAATCCATGCCCGGAGACATCAAGAATATAAAAAGCCAGATGATTCGCATCCAATCGTTGAATATTATAAATATCTCCACCCACCTCGTGGCAAGGATTAAAATAGGAGGAAAAACGAAGACTGTTACAATCAGGAATGTGCTGGGGAAGTAAATTGTGCTGAAACTCGCCAGCAGCATACATGCCCTGCTGCAGCTGTCTCTGATTGGCAAGTAGCTCTCTGTTTGTCTGCTGTAGAGAACGGGTAAGACTATTAATTTTCAGATGGGTACGAATTCGGACAAGCAGTTCACCACGACTGACCGGCTTGGGCAGACAGTCAACAGCTCCCGACTCAAAGGCCCGCATTTTTACTTCAGTTGATTCAGAAGTTGCGAGCATGATCACAGGAGTATCACGTAAGTCTTTATTCTTATACAGTATCTCGCACAGCTCAAATCCATCCATGCCGGGCAGGGAAACATCAAGAAGCACAAGATCAGGAAACTGCTCACAACAAATTGCCAGCCCGGAACCACCATCAGCCGCTTGAAGAACCCGGTAACCATCCTCTTCGAGATAGATCCTGATCAAAGCTCTCACAGACTCACTATCATCAATAACAAGAATAGTAGCCTGTTTTTCACCGGATTTCATTATTTTACCGTCAAGACAAGTACTTAACCAGGGTCAGTACGTTCTTATCACCTGCTCTTCGATAGCTCACTTCATCCATCACATCACAGATTATACAGATACCCCTGCTGCTCGGTGGCAGTGATCGTATGCTTGCAGTGCAGATATCACTCAGGCCATTATCCTTAAGAAAATTTACGAATCTCCCGGAATCAACAAATGTGCAGGTTACTCTGTCGTCTGTCGTGGAAAATTTCATGCTGATGTATTTTTCTTCTTCCTCTTGATACGAATGCGTTACAATATTATTAGCCGCTTCGACAATCGCAAGCTCAAGATGGTAGGTCTGAATTTTGTCAAAACCAAGATTTGCAAAAAGAGAGTGGACAGAAAGGCCGAGCAGACGAGTATCCGTAAGCCGTGCCGGGATACGGAAGACGATGGATGAACCTGAAAAAATTTCTCTGGCAGCGAATGGCATCAAAGAATCATGTCACAATAAAAATTCTATTTATATATTCCCCATCATTACTGCACCGGTAAGTTGCTGCAAAAATGATGTGGTCTTCTCGGAAGGCTTAACAAACTCAATACCGTACTTTCCTTGTCTACAGTTGCGGATAACAGCACGTTCTCTGAATTTAAAATTTGTTCCAATACGTCCTTCCAGGATTAACTCATCACCTACGGAGCAACTGGAATGTGACACCATAAGAACTCCACCTGCCGAGATATCAAGGACAATCGTTGCAGATTCCTGTCCGGTAACCTGATTGATGCAATTAAATATAATATCTTCATTTAAAATCTGCTTATGGTCAATTCGTTGATATTTTCTTCTTTCTCTACTCCTCCTTCCCCGTACCGGACCATCACCCTCCATACTAAGGGATGCTAGCAGAGCCTCATCAAAACCTTTTGATCTGGATGAAGCTGGAAGGGGAGACGGGGAACGAACTCGTTTCTTTTTTTCTGAATCCAGTCGTCTGAAAGCCTCACTGCGGTCTGCTGCCTGAATAAAAACATTATCCAGATGCGTCATTTTGAATAAGCTGAGAACCATTACATTGACCCCGCAGAGAACCAAATGCCCCCGACCATTCAGTTCCTTGAGACAACGAACAATAGCACCAAGCCCGGTAGAATCAACAAATTCAACACTTGACAGATCAAGTACTATATCCAGACAACCTTTTTGGATATAGTACTGCATGGATTTAACAAAATCCTGTGCAAAGGAAGCATCAAAACGGCTCCCCTCACAGGTAACAACCAATATCTTATTAATTATTTCTGTCTTTATCTTCATCGCGGCAGGCTAAGCTCGTGAACATATGTACATAATTCGTGATATTATGATATTAGCAGAAAAATAATTTCAAGGCAAGCGGGATCGAAAATGCGAAAAGACGGAATACAGCGAAAGAAAACAGATGACCGGGAAATGCAATAGAGACATCATTCCCTTCCGCAATAGCCGCACTATGCGAAGGTAAATATTCGGCTAGCCCCCCATCTTCGCCCGATCCGGCTTCAGAGCATATGACCCAATATAGCCCTGAAGCCGGCTTGAGCGAACCTGGGGCGCTATCCAAATATTTACAATTGACGGATTGCAGCACTAATTTTCCTCCAACCCGAATATTTACATGCGAAGGGAATAAAACAGACGAAGATGCGGTGCCTGCGGCCTTTTTGATTAGGAACGGAGCGTTAATAACTTGAACAAAATCGCGCTTGGATTTAGGTCATGTTTGACCGATCTGATTGAACAAAGCCGCAGGCGTAGCGGGCTACGTTGAGGACTTTGTGATTGATGATCGGCCAAAGATGGCCTGAAGACAAGATGCGAGATGTTGAACTTATCGCCCTGCGGGCGGGTTTTAAAAAGAGAATGTCGAA
>JAYEOK010000308.1:0-7466 GCA_034722915.1 Thermodesulfobacteriota bacterium
CTTCTGAGAGTGTTGGGATGGGAAATACGGGTGGTTGATTCATCGGTTATCCTCCTTAGTTATTTGAAGAAAACCGATTGTAGCAGATCTTTAATTATTGATCATGGCAGGCTTGCCGGAAACACACGATTCAAAAGCAGCAAAACGATTTTTGGTCAAAGCCATCAATCATAGCGGTATTCCAGAGAAAATCACCATTGATGGCAGTGCTGCCAATAAAGCTGCTATCGAAGAATATAACAAGGACAAAGGTGTATCCATTGAGATTCGGCAAGTTAAGTATCTTAACAACATTGTTGAACAGGATCATCGAGGTATTAAACGAATCACGAATTCAATTCTTGGATTTAAGTCATTTCGTTCAGCCAGGATAACGCTTAACGGTATCGAAATAGTTTATATGCTCCGAAAAAAACAGTTGGCAATACAGCCGAATTCCGTCCAGAATTTAGCAGAAAACTTCTAATCATTGGCTGCGTAATCAATTTGGGGTAATGGGCCGATCACCTTCTCCATAAACTTTGCGACAGAACCGAGATTTCCTCGCAAATCCTGGGGCTTAAACTGGTGGCAGGTATGCGTGGTTTTCGTTGCGGTTGCGGATTTCATCGACGTTTACTCAGGCACTATCTGACAGAGGCAAGGGTGCATGGATTTTATGTTGCTTTGCTTGGTATCAATAATCGACAAAGCGCATATCCCGGAAGGAGACGACTTGTCAGATTACTCTCTTGCCATTAATTCAAGACCTGTTCGGTCAAAAATGATATAATGAAATGGTAAAAGTGTATGTAACAAGAACTGAAACTACTTAAACAGAGAGGATTGCAATGCCTTCCATATCCGCATTTTATGGTATAATCATTTATATGTATTTTCTCGACAACAGGCAACACCTCCTTCCTCATATTCATGCAAAATATCAGGGAAGTGAGGCAGTGGTTTCTATTCCGGATGGTAAGCTTCTCGAAGGAGAGATACCGTCTGCAAAAATGAAACTCCTTCAGGCATGGATTGAGATACACAAAGAGGAGCTGGTAGCTGACTGGGAACTCGCCGTGTCAGGTGAGCAACCTTATAAAATTGACCCATTACGATGAGATGATTATGAATCCTAGAATAAAGGGCGTATTGGCAGGTGATAATTATCAATTGAATCTTGTCTTCACTAATGGTGAGCAAGGCATCTATGATTGCTCTAATTTACTGGAATTTGGCGTGTTCAAGGAATTAAAGAATCACTATTATTTCAAACAAGCCAAGGTTGTAGATGGTACTGTCGCATGGCCCCATGAACAGGATATCTGTCCTGACACATTGTATTTGGATTCAGTAAAAGAGAAACGGTAGTTGCTGATGGTTAAGATTGCCACATGCATTGTCACAGGTTTAGCAAAAGCTTAATATGCAAGGTTACTACTGTTCACCTCTACCCTACCTTCAATTGCCATTTCATGGAATCATGTTACCAATTTTTTAACCTTCTGCACGATGTTTTAAGATTATGTAGCCCAGCAAATCGTCGCTCATCAAACGCAAGCAGGAACGGATCCTTGAGAGAAAACATTACAAATCCGGCCATGAGGACATCTGCCAGAGTGTACTGTACCTTGCCGGGATGGTTATCTTATCCTTTACTTTCTTGAAACCAGATCGCATGGTTTCCAATAAAGCAACACATTCAGTAGCTTACGAATTCTGATCTTTTGAGATCGTACGATTTCTTGTTTGTAAACTTTGGTCAAATAGTTGTTGCCAAAATGAACCACAGCCCATATTGGGCTTGTTTTTTATCAATCCTTTCATTATAGCATGATTATTACAGTCCATTCTTAATCCATATCACACATTAGCCAGCTGGTTCTGATGACAGACGTTCCCATACTCAATATTAAGAATATCCATAAGCGCTTTGGCGATCTTGAAGTACTGCATGGTATCTCATTAACAGCCAGTTCAGGTGATGTGATTTCTCTGATTGGCTCATCAGGCTCTGGCAAATCAACGTTTTTGCGTTGTATAAACCTGCTTGAAACTCCCGATCAGGGAGATATTGAACTGGATGGGAAAGCAATTCAGTTCGCAACTGACCGCACAGGCAAGCGCGTTGCCAGTGATGCCGCGCAGGTACAAAATCTACGCTCTCGCATTGCCATGGTGTTTCAACAGTTTAATCTGTGGTCTCACATGACAGTCCTGCAAAATGTTACCGAAGCACCCATGCGTGTAAAAGGTCTCTCACGTGTGGAAGCCAATGAAGCGGGCATGGCATTTTTAGATAAAGTCGGGATTGCGGATAAAGCTGATCTCTATCCAGCTTTTATGTCTGGAGGTCAGCAGCAACGTGCCGCAATTGCACGCGCACTGGCCATGGAACCGGAAGCAATATTGTTTGATGAACCTACTTCAGCCCTTGATCCTGAGCTGGTTGGTGAAGTGTTATCCGTTATGCGACAGCTTGCAGAGGAAGGAACCACTATGATCGTGGTTACCCATGAGATGAGTTTTGCACGGGATGTATGCAACAAAGCTCTTTTCTTACATAGTGGTCTTATTGAAGAACAGGGTGATCCTGCTAAAATGTTCAGCTCGCCTGAATCGAAACGTTTACAACAATTTTTATCCAGCGCGATGGATTAGCCTCACCACACGCGTTTGAAATTTATCATCGAGGCACAGGGGATATAATAACATAATGAACAAACTACTCTTAACTCTTACGCTGGCCGTATCTCTTATTGCAACACCTGTACTTTCTAAAACTATTCGTATCGGTACTGAAGGGGCGTATGCACCTTATAATTACATTGATGATAACGGCAAACTGGCAGGCTATGAAATTGATCTGGGCAATGCATTATGCACAGAAGCCAGATTGACCTGTGAATTTATAACAAACGAATGGGATTCAATTATTCCTAACCTTGTTGCGGGCAACTACGATATGATCATGGCCGGTATGTCAATTACCGATGAACGTAAAAAGTCCATTAATTTCAGTGATGAATATTACCCGGCGGAACCTTCAAGATACGCGGCCACAACAGGCGATACATTTGATTTTGCAGCCCTGAAAGGGAAAAAAATTGGTGTTCAGGGGGCCACTATTCACGCAGCCTATGCAGAAAATACCCTCGCCGCCAACAATACCATTTTATCTTTTGAAACCTTTGATCAAGCCATTGCTGACCTTGCTGCAGGAAATATAGACCTGTTTCTTGCCGATGGTGATCCCCTTGATGCTGTTGTTAAGGCATCCCAGGGAGCGATATCGTATGTAGGGGAAGGCATACGAATTGGTGGTGGTCTTGGTATTGGTCTGCGCCAGAAGGATGCAGAGCTGACAGACACCTTGAATAAAGCCCTGGAGAGCCTGAAAAAGAAGGGTACTGTGGATAAATTGATTAAGGAATATTTCAAAGACGGTCCTTTTTATTCAAAATAATTTGTGATTTGTGAATACCTTCAAGACCCGTCCCAGGGACGGGTCTTGAAATCTAAAACCAACAGTAAAAACTGTATGGCAATCGGATATTTTTGTCATTTTCTGTTTTTCCGTTTTTCTTTTATTGTTTCGGATTTCGAATTTCGATATTCGAATTTTGTCTGAATCTATGCCTGAATCAGTGATCACCTGGCTAAGCGCCTGGCTCGGTGAAGATATTGGTGCATCCCTTGCCTACATCACCAACGGCAAGCATCTTGCCTGGTATGCCAGTGTTCGTTTTACGTTAATAGCGGCTTTTGGCAGTGCAGCTTTTGCAGTATTGTTTGGTCTGATCGGAGCCGCTCTCAAGCAATCAACTTTTCTTCCTTTTAAATGGTTGGGTAATATCTACACTACAATGGTACGTGGTGTTCCCGATATTCTTTTTATTCTGTTTTTCCCCCTTGCCTTTGAGCAATCTGTTGAATATTTGTTAGCCCGCTCAAGATGTGATGCCGACGTCATTGCAGCTGCTACCGGCTGGCCACCATGTGAAGCCGCACAATGGATTCTGAGCACCGGTGATTATCTTCTGATGGCCTGTGTCTCTTTAGGGATTGTTTATGGCGCATTCTCGGCCAATGTAATTCATGGGGCCATGCAGGCTGTGCCCAAAGGACAGTTGGAAGCTGCTGCTGCATACGGATTTACCCCCAAGCAGGTATTCTGGCGCTTTAAAGTCCGCCAGATGTGGGTGTATGCCCTGCCGGGCTTGTCAAATGTCTGGATATTACTGCTCAAAGCAACATCGTTTCTATCACTGCTGCAAATAGCCGATATTGTGCAATGGGCAGGACGCCTTGGTGGTGCCAACTATATACCGCGTGTGGGCCTGGTGCATCCTGATTGGCGCTGGAAGTATTATCTGGTGTTATTTGTGTTTTTTATCATACTTACCATGATTTCTGAACGTTTCTTTGAAGCACTGCAAGCGCGTGCAAGCCGGGGGATGTCTCTGGCCGAGGTGGGTGACGATGTTTGAATCCTTCCTGCAAACCGCTTTTGTACACGATATCGTAACACTTGCCAAACCTGCATTATTCAATTTGTACTTTGCCTTTGTTTCTATTCCTCTGGGGTTTCCCATGGCGATATTATTTGCTCTGGGAAAGGGAAGCAGCAATAAGCTTGTCTCGCTTCTTTCACGTGCCTATATCTATGCATTTCGTGGTTCGCCGTTATTCATCCAGTTTTTCATGTTTTATTCCATTATGCTGGCACTGAATAAAACACTTTGGAAGCCTATCGGGGTAGATGACTTTGTTCTGCATCCGCTCTTTCTTGGCCCACTGGTACTCATCTTAAACACGTGTGCCTATACAGCTGAAATATTCCATGGTGCTCTCAAATCAATACCCAAGGGGGAGGTTGAAGCCGCCCAGGCCATGGGGATGAGTCGCTGGAATGTGTTTCGCAGTGTAACCTGGCCGAATATGCTGCGCCTGGCCTGGCCGGCGTATACCAATGAAGTTGTCTTTTTGTTTCATGCAACGGCAATTGTGTATTTCACCTTGCCTGTTATTAACGAACAAAAAGATTTAATGAATAAGGCGGGGGAATTGTTTGAAAAAGACTATAATATATTCCTGCACTTTGGCGTTGCCGGCCTGTACTTTTTAATGATTTCCATTGTTTTATTCTGGCTGGCCGGTTTGGTTCAAAAACGTTTGAACAAGCATATTACTGCCGCTCCGAGTGTTTCATTAAAACAGAAGCTGCTTTCAGTAACACACGCATTTATCCGATAACATCTGTAAATGTAACCATTTAGACACAAACACAAAACTTCAATTTAACACTCGGAATGCGCCCTGAAAGAAGCTCCCTTAGGGTTCGGTAAAAAATAACTTGGCATTTTCCGGTCATAAATGTGCTACAGGTTCTGTCGATTTTATATATTCACAACCGCAGCGTAGCTGGCTACGTGAGGATTGTGAATATATAAAATCGGCTGAAGATGTGGTGCAGTTACGAATTGGAAAGTCCAAGTTATTTTTTACCGAGCCCTTAGGGTGTAACTGTTTAGCAGTGCCCCAGTTTCGTTCGTTTGGGTTTTGGCGCTATAGTAAGGGACAAAAATGGGGTGCTGTGCTGCTAAACAGTTACAGGGTGATATCAGCCATGGATACCTCAAGGCGACGGGCGAACAAGGATACGGAAAAACAGAGCAGTAAATACATAAGTGAGATGGTCAACCACACCTCTATTGTTCGCTGGGTAGATGACATTACCTGCATTCCCTGAAAAGTGAGTTCCTGAATGGAAATGATAGAGACGATGGAGGAATATTTAATGGTGTTAATCACCTCATTCACCAAAGGCGGCAGCACTCGCTTGGCAGCCTGAGGAAGAATGATAAAACGCATCTGCTGCAGCCACGTCAGACCAAGAGCTGCTGATGCCTCCCACTGTTCCCTGTCAATTGACTGGATACCCGCCCGGATGATCTCAGTAATATATGCTCCCTGAAACAGGGATATTGTAAGAACGCCGGAGGTAAACGCGGTAAAAAGTTCGGGCGATGCAACAAAAACTGTGAGCCAGCGAGCAGTCATATCTGGCCTGCTGCGGATAAATTCTTCCACCCCGAGCAGAAGCATGAGCTGGTCAGATACAAAAAAATAGAAGATAAAGACCAGTACCAGCGGCGGAATATTACGGATCAGCTCCACATACGTGCGGCCTATCAAACGAAAAAAGAGACGTTCCCGAGTCCGTAGAATCCCCATGACCACCCCGATCACGGTGGCAAAAAGAATGGACCAGATACTGAGACGAATGGTGGTAAAAAAACCGTCGAGGAGAATATTTGTAACCCAGCCCCCCTTCTCTTCATCCCAGCGAAGCAGATAATTGGGAATTATCTCCCAGTCCCAGTGGTAATGCAGTCCGACGCTCACCCGATACGTCACATAGCCTGAAAATAAAAGAAGAACAGCGGTCACGATACAATCGAGAACAAGGCTCTTCTTTTTGATTAGATAGACTCCGGTCATGCTTTCAACGCACCTCTACTCAACAAGGTGCGCCCACTCCTTACTTCCGAACCAGTAATTATGGCGCTCTTCCAACCAGCCTTCATGACTGACAATAGTGATCCAATTGTTAAAAAATGTCAGGGTATCAAAATCTCCCTTGCGTACGGCAAAACCGATGGGCTCTTTGGTGAAGTTGGACGCAAGAGGCAGAAACATGGTCTCAGGATATTTGATGGCTTCATACGCAGGTCTCGGGGAAGAACCCACAACTGCATGCACATTGCCGTTCCGCAGCTCCTGGTAAGCCTGGGCCTCATCATCAAAGAGCCGTAATCTGGCCTTTGGGATGTACTTTTTCGCAGCCGCAACAGCAGTGGTGCCCAATTTACAGGCGATCTCCACATCAGCTTTATTGAAAGCATCAAGGCTGCTGAAACCGGCAGCTTTTTCTTTGTGAGCAACAATGGCCATGCCCGAATAATCATAAGGAATAGTGAAATTGACCTTGAGCGCACGTTTGGTCTGAATTCCCATGCCACCAATTACCACATCAAACTTGCCGGTAAGAAGTGCTGGAATGATTCCAGCCCACTTGGTAGGCACAAACTCCACTTTCACTCCCATATCCGCAGCCAGCCTTCTTGCCACATCAATTTCAAAACCCACCAGTTTGCCTTTTTTATCCTTCATGGCCCAGGGAAGAAAGGTATCCATCCCCACTCGCAAGACTCCACGACGCACAACCTTATCAATAGTTGATTCTGCTATGAGCTGATTCTGTAATTTTCCGGCCATGGCAGGCAGGCTTATCATTATCAATAGCAGCATCAATCCAATGGTCAAAATGCCTCTGTTCAGTACTTTCATTGTTCCTCCTTAGGGTTTGGTAAAAAATAAATTGGCATTTTCCTGTCGTAAATGTGCTACAGGTTCAGTTGATTTAATATATTCACAACCGCAGCGTAGCTGGCTACGTGAGGATTGTGAATATATTAAATCGG
>JAYEOK010000309.1:0-7405 GCA_034722915.1 Thermodesulfobacteriota bacterium
TGTTCCGCCAGCAATACTTTAAAAACCGTTACATACAGGGAGTATGCAAAGCTTTTTAAAGTGTCGCTGACGAAAAAATTGCGGCGAAATATGTTCAGGTTATTTAATTCCCGTTCCTAAGGCAACATAGAACAGATGAAATTTAAATAAGTTTCAGGTGCCGCAAATTCGCATAGGCATTTTTGTACGCTATAGTGAACCTATGCGGGCAAAGGTGACCATGCGAAGTTGTGGTGCCTGGGACTTATTTAAGAAAGTTAGTGCCTTACAGAATATTTTCTCGGAGTCGGAGTTTATACCCTGTCTCTTTAGGGTGCTTACCTGTTTTTTGTGAACATATTCTGATAAGGCACTTATCCAGTGAACTGAATTGTTTCCGGTTGAACCGGGTTAGAAGGGTTTCATTGTCCATATCCCGCAAGGACAGGTGTCAACACAGAAACCACAGGCAATACATTTTTTATCATCGGAAACATATTCATACGAGGCACCATGACCGGATTCATAGCCATTGGTATGGGCATATTCCAACTCACTCCTGCTAATGGCACCTTCCGGACAGATGGTTTCGCAGAGATGACAGTCACGGCAGGAGGCACAGGAAAGACAGCGGTCAGCTGAGTTTACCTGGGTGTGCTCATGTTCAATCTCCGGGGTGTAATGAGTGATGGTCAGTGCCTGTTGGGTGATAACCTCTTTGGTAAAAGGCTTCCATTCTTCGCCTTTGAATTGAGCCACAATATACTCTGCCGCACTTTTACCGGCACCTAGTGCGTTGGTGGCAAGACCTGGTTTTTCCACATCACCTATGGCAAGAACGTTGGAGTCAGTGGTAAGATGTGCTTCGTTAGTTTTGAGCCAGGCAGCGCCACCCACAGTCACTGTTTCCACAGAGTCCGGCAGGAATTGCAGCTTAGGCACATCACCGATGGAAATGATTACAGTCTGGGCTGGTATGACTTCACCCGTATCCATAACAAGACCTTCGGGGGTGACTTCTTTAGTCATTACAGGCCAGCGGAATTCCGCACCAAGAGCCTCGGCAGCTTCTTTTTCATTACCAAAGGCCAGTGGCTTCTGGATATCCACCAGGGTAACTTTTTCGGCACCAAGACGGTAGGCCTCACAGGCAACATCACAACCAACATTTCCGGCTCCGATGATGACAACTTCTTTACCGACTGTATCCGGACTTGAACTTTTTGCTTTTTTCAGGAAGTCCAGAGCTGGAATAACTGTTTCGTGACCTGGAAAAGGGATTTTTCGGGGTTCATGAGTTCCAACTGCTACTATAACGTAGTCAAAATCTTCCTGGAGTTTGGCAAAGGTTGCTTTGTTCATATCCACACCAAGGTTGGTATGGATATTGGGGGTCTCAGTAAACCGTTTAACTTCCTGGTCCCAGATGGCTTGTGAGAGGCGTTCCCAGGGGATAACCTGCGCAAGCTTTCCACCGATAAAATCGTCTTTTTCAAAGATGTGGGCTTCAACTCCAGCATGTGCAAGCTGCCAGGCCGCATTCATGCCCGCCGGACCACCACCAATGATGGCCACTTTTTTTCCAAGAGACGGGGCAACAGCAGGGGATTTTGCAGTGCCCACGGCACGACCAAGAACCTGCACCTCAATGGGATCATCCACTCCCTGGCGGGAACAGTTTTCCATACACAGGTTCGGGCAGACAGCCCCACAGACAGAAGCTGGGATTGGAGTGTATTGAAGGAGCATTTCATAGGCTTCATCAAGCCGGCCTTCACGGATCAGGCGCAAACGGTCAACAGTCGGGATATGCACAGGACAGTAATAGGTACACGGCGCTGCTGACTCGCGGTTTGCCCAGAAAGGTTTTTTGCGTCGCATGTCACCTGTGGGCACAGCACCAATGGGGCTGCGATCAAGGCCGGGGGCAAGGTCACGAAGAGGATCGCCGCCGCCAAAGGCCTTGTTCCAGTGCTTGTTTCGGAATTCAGCCATGGGCATGGGGCCTGAAAACATGAGCGCACGTTCCTGAGGCGAGACAGCATTCAGTACCTGCCACTCATCACGAACAAGAAGTGACTGCCTGAGATCATCGCGTGAAATTTTTGCGAGGTAGGCGGGCATATTTCCTTCAAGCCACTGCCACTGCTCATCCGTTGGTGCTGCTAATCTGGCATTTGTTCTCGAGTAGGAGTCGTCTGTTTTACCACGGAAAAAAATTGTTCCGCCAACCATTCCAACACAGGGACGATAGCCAAGGACATTGTCCATGTTTTTGCCATCAACTCCACAAACAACTGCAACACCACCGCAGTTGAATTCGGCAAAGGAATCTCCAGTTGAGCCGAGAACCCAGAGTTCCGGTTTCTCATAGTCGGGATTCCATTTGGTCATGGTCAGTCCACGGGCACCGATGGAACCCCTGATGTAAACCTTGCCATTTGCCATGGCATTACAGACACCATTTGTTGCATCACCAAGGACAGTGATTTCTGCTCCGATGTTCAGATATCCAACATCGTCAGAGGCTGCTCCTGTACAGGTGATAACGGTTCCAGGCATACCCATGCAACCCAGACGCTGTCCGGTGGGTCCTGAGACCGTAATGGACAAACCATCTGCATGCTGCAATCGAATACCAAGGTTATGCTGTCCCATGGATTCGATTTGAATGGCATTGCTTGTTTCAGTAGCTGCCTGAACCATGGTCTCAAAGTCCATGGAACTGATTCTGCGGCCATTTTCATCCAGGCCTTT
The DNA here is from genome assembly GCA_034722915.1 of Thermodesulfobacteriota bacterium. Lineage (GTDB taxonomy): Bacteria > Desulfobacterota > Desulfobulbia > Desulfobulbales > Desulfocapsaceae > Desulfocapsa. The sequence goes on from JAYEOK010000309.1 coordinate 2,737, forward strand.
TACAACAGTCGCACTCACGGAAAACTCCTTATAAAGAAAGTTTTCAGTTTTCGGTTTTCAGTTTTCAGAAAAGACAGGTATCGTTTTTTTGAAAACTGATCGCGGAAAAGTTGAAAACTATTAACAATCTTGCCCCGGGAAATTGGAAGACCAGCCGGGATAGGTGCTTCAACCAAAATATTCTCTTAAGAATAAACAAGAAAATAATTTGTAAGGCACTAACCCGGTTCAACCGGAAACAATTCAGTTCACTGGATAAGTGCCTTATCAGAATATGTTCAAAAAAAACAGGTAAGCACCCTAAAGAGACAGGGTATAAACTCCGACTCCGAGAAAATATTCTGTAAGGCACTAACATACGTATTTAATATTTAATCTGTCAGCGGCGTCTTTATCTCCGATTCCAAGCGCATCAGACATGCCAACCGGCAGGGATTGTGAACGTCCCAGCGGTGCCATGATCTTTTTCATCTCGGTACGAATGGACATGAATACTTCACTTACTCGTTCGGCAACCACGTCTGGATCAAGACGACGGTACAGTTTGGGGTTTTGACTTGTGATACCCTTGGGACAGATACCAACGTTACAGACATTGCAGCGATTTTTTTCGTTACCAAGACAACCAGCCGCAGCCTGCATGATGTATTTCCCGATGTGAACACCGGAAGCGCCAAGCATGATAAGTGCAAGTCCGTTCTGGGTGACATTGCCGTTTTTACCAACACCCCCTGCAGCAAAGATCGGAATCTCATTCTGCTTGCCTTGAGCTACCAGGTCCAGATAGCATTCGCGCACATTGGAAGCAATGGGGTGGCCTGTTGCATCCATGGACACGTTATAGGCTGCGCCGGTTCCGCCATCAATACCATCAATCAGCAAACCACCGGCGTAAGGGTTTCGCACCAGATTGTTCAATACTGATTTAGCACTTGTTGAGGCAGAGATCTTGGGGTAGATCGGAACCTTGTGACCAAAAGCAGTGGACAGGGTCTGCATCATCTTCATTACCGACTCCTCAATGGAATAGAGTGTCTGATGAACAGGGGGTGATGGAAGATCAACGCCTTCAGGCACACCGCGCAGGCGGGCGATGAGTTTGGAAACTTTGAACCACATCAAGAGTCCGCCGTCTCCGGGTTTTGCACCCTGACCATATTTTATCTCTATGGCTGCAGGATCACACTGCATGTCAGGAATGGCGCGGATGATCTCATCCCAGCCGAAATAACCGGACGCAATCTGGAGCACAATGTATTTCAGGTAAGGGCTTTTCAGAATCCATGGTGGGCAGCCACCCTCACCGGTACACATGACAACCGGGATCCCAAGCACTTCATTACAGTAGGCAACACCCTGAAGCAGGCCAAGCCACATGTTGGGAGAGAGTGCACCAAAGGACATTGAACCGATTACAAAGGGAAAAATTTCTCTGGTTGGAGGAATCCAGCCGCCCTCACGGGTGCGCTTTAAAAACTCTGCCGGATCAAGGGTACGACCAAGGGTGGTGGTAACATTGAATTCATGGCGGCCGGCATCAAGTGCCGGATCAGTGAGCATTGAAATGCGGTTAAACATGATCCTGTCAAGGAGAGTGGGGCCGACCTCATTACGACGACCACCGCGTTTCATGGGCTCACCCTTCTGGTTATTGAAGAAGAGTGTCCTGTTCTCATTGGTATTGGGAACCGGCATGATCGCCTCGTTGGGGCAGACCATTGAGCACATGGAACAGCCGATACAGGAATTGGCCATGTTCGTTTTCTGGCGGATACCGACAAATGTACGGTATTCGTTGCCGCGTTTCTTTTTGAGGACGTCGAGTTTCGGCATCCTCTGTCGTCTATAGGCGAGGTAAATGGCCTCTTTCGGGCAAACTGCGGTACAGTGGCCGCAGAGGGTACATCTGTCTTCGCGGTGCTGGACTATCCAGGGCAGGTCAGTGTAGCTTAAGCTGCCTGGTCCAACGGATACGGATCGTGTTGAGACCATATTGTCAGTTCCTTTCGTTCTGGTGGTACAATAATTGTGTGTTCACGCATGGGTTGAAAATCAAGTGATGGGTCACGGTCAGGAACCATGGCATCTACTCCGCACATCTCGGATGCTATTGCCCAGGCACCTGGCCTGCCGCCTACAGTTGCAGGACGTAGTTTTTTCTGATCCATGACCAGCATGCAGGTTTCGTCAGGTAACGTACCGATGATTGCGTTGGGGCCGTCAATGATCAAACGACGGCAGCTGTCGCGCAGGCCGGTAAGGAATTCTCCCTGCGGATGGTTGGCCAGTTCTTCGCCGCGCAGCGGAGTGATGATATGCTTGTAGGCCTGCAGAGGCAGTTTCAGTTGATTCAGAGTATAATGGAGAATATGGGTAAACGTCTCCGAGTCACTTTGGTAGCCTGTGTATCCTGGAAAATGTTTGCCAAGCAGCCAGTCACGGATGGGAACAAAAGCAGTGTTCTCACCATTGGTCATGGTGGCAATCCCCTGAAGAAAGAAGGGATGGCAGGCATACAGATTAATGCCATAATTAGTATTCTGTCTACCTTGAGCCATACACACCCGGGATTTGATCCGGTTGTCGGATAAGTTGAGTGCATCACCGATTTCCAGGGGCCAGCCAACTTCTTTGATGGTGGCAACATCCGGCCAGAAAGAAAAGGCGGTCAGGTCATTGCCATGGTCTTCGCCATTTTTACGAAGCGCCAGGCGGGTGAGCATCAGTTCAGTCTCGATTTCGTCTTTTGATTTTTCGGCTAAAGAGGCGGGAATCTTATATGCACGAAGGAAATAACGATACCGGTCAGTGGCTTCAATACGTTCGGGTCTGGTTTCAAACTCATGGTCATACTTGAGCTCAAAACCGCGCTTTTCCATGAAGCTGTTCAGGCGATGCCATGCTTCTTCAGTATGGGCAATACCAGAGAGAATAGGGAATCTCGAATTGTATTTGAAATCATCGAAATCCAGACCACGCAGGAGAAGTCCAAGGCCGGAGCCATCGTAACCTTCCTGCATAGCCTCCATCCCCTGAAGCACTTCGTACGGACTGAAGGCCTCACTGGCTGTTTTCAGGGCTAAACGACACATGCATTACTCCTGATAAAATTTGAGTGAAATATTCTATTGACTGAAAAATGACAGAATATTTTTTGTAAAATTTCTTGTTTTTAATAGAAAACCATTTCATGAAGACACTTACACCCCTCAGTGGTACTAAACTGAGTCCCGGCATACTTCCCGTTCAGCGAGTCAGTAAAAGAAGGGAAAAGTAGGCGAATCAGGATGCTTACAACGAAACTATTTTCTTGTCAAGATGAAAGGGCTGCGCAACTCTTAACAAATCTTTAAATTTGTCGATATGAATATGTGAGGCTCTTTTTCAGATCACTGAAAAAGGAGAACCGGCTACCGGCTATAATAAGAAATTGATGCAGGAGGAATGGTTTGAAAATCAATAACGGAGCGGAACTTTTTGGCCCGACAACAGGGCATGGTTTTCAGGAACGTGCACAGTATGAGCTTGATTTTATTGGCTGGATTGATGAAAATGATTCGATATTTTCCAGCCTGCGGATATGGAAACCGGGAGAGTCTGCTCTGATAAACCTCACTTGAGGCTGGAGTCGGAGCAATTTGTTTGACTCACGATAAGAGTAGTTTTCAGTTGAAAGATCGGCAAAATAGTCTTATGGGTGATCTTCCAGGCTAAAAGAGACCATATGAGTTTCAGGGTGAGAGCAAGGCAGACGGTCAGAGGTTTCTGCCCTGATACAACAAGCCATATTTTACCTGTAGTGATACAGGCAGTAAACTGAAAAGGAAAATTCTATGAGACTGTTTGTCTGTTTAGTGGTGTTGTTTTATTTCACAGGATCGGCTTGTGCTCAGTCTGAATCAAGCCCGAACTGCGTTGAGCTCTTACAGACTCGATGCCAGTCCTGTCATTATCTGAACCGTGTGTGCCAAAAATTGGAGGAGAAATCAAAACGTCGCTGGAAGGCTACTCTAAAGCGGATGGTCAAGCGGCGAGGAGCAACACTGAGTAAAGCGGAACAGACTTTTCTTCTGGATTGTCTTAGCGAGCCTGCCCCTGAAGTAAAAAAAGAGTGTGGAAAATAAATAGATGGTCTGTCAGTCGTATATTTTTCTGATGAACTGGTAGTAGGTGGAATTGACCTTAAGAAACTTACAGCCCAATCCATTATTTTCACTGCGGCTGATAGCGGCGTAGATCTCTGTTATCAGCTCTTCTTCTTCATCAAGAGTCAGGCTGATGCTGCATTTTGTACCCTCTTCCAGATCAATGTCAGATTCACACTCAATGAAGGCTCCGCCCACGCTGATATCACGGGTTCGTCCTGCAATTGTTTCACCGTTTGCGAGTTTGAGAAGAGCAAATTTGTGAATCAGGAGACGTTCGTAGTTACGGCGGTTTGACATGATACATCCTTTACTGCAGGAGTAGTTTCTTTTATGAGTATTTCAGAACAGAGATTCTTGTTAAGAAAAATGGCAGGCATAAAAAAGGAGAATAGTTTGTAGTTCTCCTTAATAAGGAACGTACAATAAATAACTTGAACAAATTAATGTACCCCAAGGGCATTTCCTCCGGGGCATATTTTTTTCCGTCTTCTGTGTTGCTCGTTGCTCACGTAACCCGTTAT
>JAYEOK010000310.1:0-1617 GCA_034722915.1 Thermodesulfobacteriota bacterium
TATGTTGATTTTGGCAGGAGGGAAATTTGTTACGTATATTCAATGGCTATTGATGGTGGGTGTGGCAATAAAAAAAGGCAGAATCAATTTAATGATCCTGCCTTCCGGGGTTTTAGTACCTTACTCCTCAAAAGCTGTCATAAAAAACAAGAAAACGAAAAGTTCGATTAACGTTAGCAAGTTAGACATACCAACAAGGCACTTATACCCCTCGAGGGGGTACTGAAATGAGTGCCGGCTTTCCCGTTCATCACCGGGGTTAGTGCCTTACAGAATATTTTCTCGGAGTCTACGCTTACCTGTTTTTTTTGAACATATTCTGATAAGGCACTTATCCAGTGAACTGAATTGTTTCCGGTTGAACCGGGTTAGCTATGATTGAGGAACAACACCACCCATCCCTACACACTCAACGCAGTACTCTTCGTTCGTTTCCGGACTGTGACAGTCCTCACAGAAATTTTTACTGCAACCAATACAGAGTGTGAGATTTTCTTTATCTGTCTCTTTGCCGCATACTTCACATTTTGCTGTTTCTTTACTCATTTGTTTCCTCTTGATTTTAAATTAGCAGTTAGTACCTTACAGAATGTTTTCTCGGAGTCTACACTTACCTGTTTTTTTCAAAGAAAATATTCTGTAAGGTACTTATGCCGGCTTACCGTTCATCACCAGTGTTAGTAACATTCTTTAACTGTAGACTCTTAAAAGTAAATCAACCTCATTAACTTGGCTATCTGCTCAGCCACTTAGTTTTTCGTCCTCACTTCTTAACAGGTTTAGCATTTTTCTACCAACCAGAATTATCTCTATACCATAACGTTATACATTGTTAAATAGTAAAGGAATCTATTCCTGAGAATAATCTGGAGCTAACAGGCAGTCGGAACTATATTGATGTAGGGGTAATATGCAACATGCAACATAACAAAGAGCGTTTTATCATTCTTCCCGCCCCGGAAAAACCCCGAAGCCATATTTCACCTCTAAGGTTCGCGTTACCACGGTTTTTTGAACAAGCTGCGGGATGATTGATAAAATGTTGTTGGACTGAGCCGCGGCTTCCAAAGGAAAAGTAACGGTAAAGACCCTATGGGGTTTGCTTGTAACCTATCGAAACACTAAAGATATTTTTTTGCAAACTGTTTTTCATGCCGCATGGGTGGGATGGGCTGTGGCAATTTGGCTGAGGAATGTAGAATTTCTGCATTTTTGGTTCGCGTAATCTGACTTCAGTTGAATTAAAGAGTAATATCAACAAAATCTCACGAAAAAAGGGCGCACCAATTCGTCGGGTTTATTGATGGTAAAAAAAAGTTATAAAACTATTTGAATCTCAACTTGTATTTGGCCCTGGCAACAGAGCCAGGTACACCATTCGGCCAATTTTGCAATGCGGACAAAGAGTGATATCCTTACCAGTCACCCTCAATACCTTTTCCTGCAAAGTCTCTTTGATTAAAATTCTTGCCACCATATCCTTGCCGATCAACCTGCGAATGAGGAGGATCGATTTATTCTTGCAGATATTTGCAAGAAAACCATAATATCTGATTTTCATAAAACGAAACGGTAAGACATGAAGAAGAAAACGGGGATAAATTCCATGGCTGAAAG
>JAYEOK010000311.1:0-3409 GCA_034722915.1 Thermodesulfobacteriota bacterium
ATCTTGTAACGGGCAACTGTGAAGATTCGCGCGAAAGTGAGTGCAACCGAAGAACCGGATGCGGGAAAACCGCACGTCCGGGACTGTGCGGGGGGCGCCGGGTAACCGGCGTTCCTACCGTGAGATGCTTTGAAAACCCAGCCAATATAAAGCAAAAAATATTTTCCTTTTTTCATGGTTTGTTAGGGCTAATTTAAGCCAATCCTCTTGACATAGTATCACTATTGGTATTACAGTTTACGTATGGCAAAGGTTGATAAACTACTCAAACAAATAAAGGAAAATCCAAAAAATGTTCGGTTTGCAGACTTATGCAATATTTGTGAACATTATTTTGGTAGTCCTCGCCAATCAGGAACTAGTCACAAAGTATACAAAGCTCCTTGGCAAGGTGACCCACGAGTGAATATTCAAAATTACAAAGGAAAGGCAAAAGCATACCAAGTCAAACAAGTGCTCAAAGCTATTGAAAGAATGGAGGTTGAACATGACTCTAAAAAATGATCATTATACTTATCGCGTTACTTGGTCTGAAGATGATAGTGAATATGTTGGGTTATGTATAGAATTTCCAAGCCTAAGCTGGCTAAGTGAAAGTCCAGAATCTGCACTTATGGGTATTCGTGAAGTTGTGAGTGATGTTGTGCGTGATATGGGGAAAAACAAGGAAGATATTCCGAGCCCAATTGCCAACAAAAACTATAGTGGAAAATTTTTGGTGCGTATTCCTCCTGAAATCCACAGAACCCTTGCAATTCAAGCTGCTGAAGCTGGAGTTAGCCTTAATCGCATGGCTAGTGCTAAGCTGAGTCAATAAAATAGGGGGCATTCAGGGGCATTCAGGGACAGACCACGTTTTTTGGCCGGTGTCAATTAAGAAAATTACCAATGGCAATGTCAATCATTTAAACAAAGTTGCAACTCTTACCTTCTTTCCTGATAGCTGTATAGACAAAGAAAGGAAAGACTTACGATTGAGCGCGTTTACTCCAGTATCCAGGTTTACGGCGATCATGAGCGATAGCAGCGATGATTATTTTGTCCCCTCGAATGAAATAAGGAACACAATATGGGAACACTGGACAATTGACACGACGGTATCAACCAATTCGCTCTCTCCACAGCACTGGATTGGTAGCAATGCTATCAATCACACCAGCAACGTTGTTTCGAAAGCGTTTCCCTAACCCAGTCTCTTTTACTGACATTGTTTACAGCGGCAATACCTTATCGTGGAAAATCTCATGTGGCGGTCAGGGCGGTGGGATGGAAGGTTCGGGATCAGTCACCTATAATGGAAACCACATGAATGGTACCATGACTATGACCATCGCAGGTGGGGCCAACATGCAGATTAAAAATATAATGACAGGTCGACGCATTGGGGAATGTGATGGTTCAACATCCCGCACCACCAAAAGCTCCGGTAACGCTGTAGGCAATGCGGTTAAGGAAGATATGCAGGATATGGTCTGACTTAACCGTTCTTCCCCATAGCGAGCGGTTATTAATTTATGTGTAGCACGACCTCCCACCCTTCTCCTCCAGCCTTTGCACCTTCTTCAAGTGGAAAAACCACATCGAATTCATGTGTCCCTTCCCAAGGATATTCGCCGTGAAAATCATCGGCATCAACTTCGACCATCTGATTGCCGCTGGCAGTCACGGTGAGGTTGAGGGAGTCATTGGTAGCGCTGGAAACGCATTCGCCAATGATTTCAACATCCATGTCTAAAGTTACGTTGTAGGTGCCCCAGTCTTCGGAGAGAACCTCCTGGTATGAGAAGTCGCCATTGCCCTGCACGGTGCAACTATCACCATCGCATATTGTATAAAAAGGAATACTGCCCACAGCCATCGGTTCCAACCCGACCACTCCGGCGGGACCAACCAGTATTTGTACTTCCAGTTCACCACTGAGAGCTTCGCATTTGTTCTCTGGATCCGGAGGATCAGGAGGATTCAACGGATCAATATTTACTATTGTCACACTGTGTGTATCCGACATCTCCCCGTAGTTAGCCGTTATAGTGACTATTTGATCGAATAGCACTGAGGTTGTTGTCAAGTAACCGCTGGTATTAATACCAGCATAGTTTGAATTGTCACTCCATTGGGAATTGCTGGTGACAACATGATTGCTGCTATCAATATAATAAGCTCTGCAAGTGTATTGCCCCCCCTCACCTTCATAGATCTCAGTAGGGCCGGAGATTGAAACCCACTTTAGAAGTGGAGGTTTTTCTCCTCCCTTATCATGTGAGAGTAACAGTGGTAAGATTGATGGTATGTTATTATTTTTTTGTGTATCCGCGAAAACATATGTTCCTATTAAAATTAGAACTGCGCCGACAATGCAAGCGAGTAGCCTGTAGATTTTCATATCCATTTTCCCTTCAATGATTCAAGACAGCTCGGCTGTCTACTTAGACCCGTGGCTTTTTGTCCCTGTCTCACAACAGGTTGGGCACTAGTTCTCTTTCGTTAAAATCTATTATCCTTGAAGAAAAATCAGGTGCCACATCGTGCAATAGCTGCCTGAAAATAAGAAAGAATTGTACGATATCAGTAGCTATGGCAGATTGTTGGAACAGAAAAAAATTGATTGGGAGTATGGATTTTGTTGTAAATATATCCATTTCCAATCCTAACCACTTGAAAAAAATGACAGGTTAACATAATTCCTGATCCTCTCAAAATCCCCAATTTCCCCTTACCACATTTCGTGAAATATTGCTGCAAGAAATGTCCAATGGCAAGGTCAACCATTTAAGAAAAACTGAAACCATTACCTTCTTCCTGATTTTTTTCTCAGAATTCAGAATGGAGCAATCAAGCACTGGTATTGTCACCGTCTGTCCCGTTCGACACCGGGGGCACTTGAATAGCTTTTTTGATGGCTGTTGTATTCCTTCACCATATCTGCTACATTCTGCTCGACTTACCCCCATCCTTTACCGCGATATTAGTGTTATACGAAATATATGTTCTATTCAAAAGTTTGTCTCCACACATTTGGCTATGAATTGCCTCCGCAGGTGTTAAGCTCCGAAGCCATTGAGGAGAGGCTTGCGCCTCTGTATGAGCGCCTGAAACTCCCTGCCGGCAGGTTGGAGTTGATGAGCGGCATTCGGGAGAGGCGCCTGTGGGAGCCTGGAACCATGCCAAGCCAGGGAGCGGCGCGCGCCGGAAAGGTAGTACTTGATAAGGCGGGACTTGACCCAAAGTCCATTGAATGTCTTATTTTTACTTCGGTTTCAAGGGACATGATGGAACCGGCCACTGCTTCTTTTGTCCATAACCAGCTAGGTTTATCAGAAGATTGTCTGCTTTTTGATCTTTCCAATGCCTGCCTTGGATTTCTTGACGGTATGGTCATGCTGGCGAATATGATTGAACTGGGACAGGT
>JAYEOK010000311.1:3509-7376 GCA_034722915.1 Thermodesulfobacteriota bacterium
ATCTGCTTCGTTGCTGCATATTTTCTATCATTACGACGTATGCTAGTACGCTGAAATAATAGTAAATATGCGCGATTCGCATGTAAAGTTTTTTTACTTAGCCATCTATTTTGAAAAAATTTTTACGAGATTATGATGAATCAGGTATTGACAGAAGAGCAGGGGAAAGCCTTGCTGGCTCTTGCCAGGCAGACAATCAGTGAGAAATTAGGCGGAGAAAATCAGGCTGCAATGCCTGAAGATTCCGCCCTTGAGGCCGAATGTGGAACATTTGTCACCCTGAAAATTAAAGGTGCTTTGCGTGGCTGTATCGGCAACCTTCTTCCTTCCGGATCTGTTGCAGAAGGAGTACAGCGAAATGCCATAAGTGCAGCCTTCAATGATTCCAGATTTGCTCCCCTCACTGCCGGGGAGTTTGCACAGGTGGAAATCGATATTTCTGTGCTCAGCAAACCGCAAACGCTTGAATATAAGGATGGGGAAGATCTTATTGCCAAACTGCGACCGGGAATAGATGGGGTTATCTTACAGATTGGCGGAGCAGGGGCTACTTTTCTGCCACAGGTCTGGGAACAGTTGCCGGATCCTGCGCTCTTTCTTGACCATCTTTGCCGCAAGGCTGGGATGCCTGATAATGTCTGGCGCGATGCACATCCAGAGATTGAAATTTATCAGGTGCAATGTTTTGAAGAGGAAAAAGGATGAAAGAGGTGCTGCTCAGTGAAGAACTCAGCGAAGAGATAGCGCGGATTTATGAAGCTATGGAATCCGAATATGACGAGGTTGCGCGTGCTCTGAATTTTAGTTGTGACGGCTGTCCTGACAATTGCTGTGATTCCTATTTTCTCCATCACACCTATACTGAATGGGCCTATCTCTGGCAGGGGTTCAGAGCTCTTGAGGAAGCAAAACAGCAGGAACTCATTGAGCGCTCAAAACAGTATATAATTGAGTGCGAAAAGGCAGAGGCAAGGGATGAACGGCCTCAGATTATGTGCCCACTGAATGAGGAAGGCCGTTGTATGCTTTACACCCACAGGCTTATGGTGTGTAGAACCCACGGCGTACCGGCTTCCATGCGAAGACCTGACGGCCAGACCCTCAGCTTTCCCGGTTGTTTTCGCTGTCAGAAAATTGTCAAAAAGAAATTTGTCCATGATTCCCAGGCACCGCACGTGGAGCGTACACCTCTTTTGCAGCGTCTTGTGGGAGTCGAGCGTGAACTCATGGGAGAGAAACTGCATATCTATCCACGGGTGAAACTCAGTATTGCCCAGATGCTGGTGAATGGGCCTCCTACCATTCCTACTCCTCACTGTGAACGTCATGGTATCAAACCCAATATATAATCCTGGAGAAGAAATTATCCAGATTGTTGATCGTGATAATCTGGAAGTGGAAGCACTGCCAAGACGCATCATGCGTGAGCAGGGTCTGATTCATCGGGCCTGCTATATCCTTGTTTTTAATGAGAAGCAGGAACTTTTTCTGCAAAAACGAACAGATACTAAAGACGTTTATCCATCCTGCTGGGATGTGGCTGCAGGAGGTGTTGTGCTTGCAGGAGAATCCTACGAAGAATCAGCTGCACGGGAGCTTGCCGAGGAACTGGGAGTTGACGGCGTCTCTCTGACCACTCTTTTTGATCAATATTTTGAGAAAGCTAGTAACCGGGTCTGGGGGCGGATTTTTTCCTGTACCCACAATGGCCCGTTTCAGTTACAGAAAGAAGAAGTGGCTTTTGGCTGTTTTATGAGCGTTGCTGAGATTTTCAAACTCAGTGAAAAAGAAGATTTTACCCCTGATGGGATAGCTATGTTGCGCAAAATCGCAGTATAAAATAGATGAAAAAAAGACAAACCAGACAACGACGGACCAGAAGGAAAAATCTTCGCATTGTTAGACAATGTGGTGTTATTTCAACAACATTTTACAGAAAACCCAATGATGTGTCTGTAAAAGTTGAACCCCTAGCTGTTGCTGAAGTCCAGGCATCTGAACAGGGCGAAAAACCAGCTGTAAAACCCTCTTCCACAAAGCCTTCTGGAAACAGGAAACCGAGATGGAGTGTGTCGCAATTTTCGGTTACACCTGAAGAAGGAAAGTCACGGTTTCACGATTTCAATCTTCCTGTCGGTATCATGCATGGTATTGCAGACCTTGATTTCAGGTTTTGTACACCAATTCAGGAGAAATCATTGCCGGATGTTATTGCCGGTAAAGATCTTATTGGAAAAGCCAGCACCGGAACAGGAAAAAGTGCTGTGTTCCTGATTGGTATTTTTGCAAGATTAATCAGAGAAAAGCAGCAGAAGCGCAAGAACGGAACACCTCGGGCTCTCATCATTGCACCAACCAGAGAACTGGTGATTCAGATTGCAAAAGATGCCAGGGCAATTGGTAAATATCTGCCTTTACGTGTGGCTGAGGCCTATGGTGGAACAGACTATGAACGTCAGCAGCGCAATCTACGGGATCGGCCTGTTGATATTCTGGTGGCCACTCCCGGGCGTCTTCTTGATTTTTCACGTAAGCGTGTGGTGCAGCTGCACGAAGCTGCTATCATGGTGATCGATGAGGCAGACAGGATGCTGGACATGGGGTTTATCCCGGACGTCCGCTCCATCATCCACAAGACACCTAACAGGGATAAGCGGCAGACCATGATGTTTTCCGCAACCATCACAGAAGATGTCAGGCGTCTGGCTTCCCAGTGGTGTGTTAACCCTGTTTCGGTTGAGACTGAGGCTGAGCAGGTGGCTGTTGAGACTGTGAACCAGATTGTGTACATGGCCACCAGGGACGAAAAATATCTGCTTCTTTATAATATTATCAAAAGCGAGAATTGTGACCGGGTGATTGTCTTTACCAATATGAAACGAGATGCCAAAAGGCTCAATGACCGCCTGCGTCGGGATGGCGTAAACTGCACTCTGCTCACCGGTGATGTCCCGCAGCAGAAACGAACGGCCCGCCTTGAAAGTTTTCGTAATGGTAAAATTAAAGTAATGGTTGCAACAGATGTGGCAGGCAGAGGGATTCATATCAACGGAATCAGCCATGTGGTGAATTTCACCCTTCCCTATGAGCCGGAAGACTATGTGCATCGCATCGGGCGTACAGGACGCGCCGGAGCCGAGGGGATTTCCATCAGTTTTGCGGACGAGGAAAGCTCATTTTATCTCATGGATATTGAAGAATATATTGGGGAAGCACTTCCCTGTGTTGCACCGGAAGAAGAGTTATTGCGGCCAGTCCCTCGAAAGAAGTAATTATTCTGGTTACATTGTGCTGCGGTGTAACCAGTTCTTGGTGCTCCAGCCATGATTCGCAGCGCAGAGCGTTTTTAGATGCATTACAAAGCAGCATCGGTATGATGAGTGCTTCTGTCTCTGCCTCGAAAAATTATTTTACTGCTGCATCGCTGAATGCAGCAAGGGCAGCTGCCATCTTTGCAAATGCTTTCTCGCGGTCAGAAATACCGTGCCGTTTTGCCAGCCAGGCAGGATCATTGTATTCCAGAGTGACTATTCCTTTGTCATCTTCCCATATCAGGACTTTAAGCGGTAAGTCTATGCCAATGGTCTGATTACTTTGCATGAGCAGGGTGCCAAGCTTTGGATTACCGAAAATAAGGACTTCCGTAGGCCGCAGAATCGCCCCGAATTGTTTTGCCGCAGCAGCATGGTTAACACGTGCGGCAACGTTAAACCCCTTGTCCCTGATAATTGTTTCCAGGGTATCCATCGTTTCCTTGACACCGTGATTGCTGGTCTTGCTGATTAATCCTTCTGCTGCCTGGACTGCTGTAAAGGTGAAAAAGAGGATGGTAATAAACAGTATTATTTTTTTCATGGGTAGTTCCTT
>JAYEOK010000312.1:0-7370 GCA_034722915.1 Thermodesulfobacteriota bacterium
AATAGGAGTTTTTTTCGTATTCAAGGCGCGAGGCGGGAGCATAACGGGTTACGTGAGCAACGAGCAACACAGAAGACGGAAAAAAATACATTAATTTGTTCAAGTTATTTATTGTACGTTCCTTACTCTTCAAGCATAGCAATGAAAACAATAGAAAAATTCATTACAAAAACAGTAGATATCTCCGGTAAGGTGGTCGCGTTCCTGCTTCTGCTCATGGTACTAAACGTCTCCTATGACGTGATGATGCGATATCTTTTCCATAATTCTTCAGTTGGAATGCAGGAGATGGAGTGGCACCTGTTTGCTGTTGTTTTTCTATTCGGAATAGGCATTGCTTTGAAAGATGAAGGGCACGTTCGGGTAGATTTTCTCTACGATCGTTTCAGTCCACGCAAAAAGGCACTGGTCAATATTATTGGCACCCTTCTTTTTTTGATGCCTTTTGCGCTTCTCATATTCAGCGGCTCTCTTGAATTTGTAAAAGATGCCTATATCACCCGAGAAATCTCTGAAGATCCAGGTGGCCTGCCCTTCAGGTGGCTGATCAAAGGCATGATCCCCTTTTCTTTTGCATTTCTCTTTTTCAGTGCTGTTGGTTATATCCTGCAAAACGTTCGCCTCTATCGGGAGGCTTCGGAATGACAGGAATTATAATGTTTTTTGCAGCACTGCTTTTGCTGACTGCCGGCTATCCTGTGGCTTTTTCATTTGGCGCAGTGGCCATGCTTTTCGGGGCAATAGCTGCTTTTGTCGAACTGCTGCCTGACCCGACTGTTGCTGCAGTGGCCGAGGAATTCTTCCTCATGTTTTCCATGATGCCCTTTCGTATTTACTCAATCATGACCAATACCATTCTCATGGCTGTTCCACTTTTCATTCTCATGGGAATAGTGTTGCAAAAATCGGATCTTGCAGAGCGACTGCTCGAATCCATGGGCTTGCTGTTTGGAAAGGTTCGCGGTGGTGTTGCCATCAGTACTGTTCTGGTGGGAAGTCTGCTTGCTGCCTCAACCGGTGTTGTTGGAGCCTCTGTTGTTGCAATGGGTGTAATTTCACTTCCTGTGATGCTGAAATACGGATACTCCAGGGAACTTTCGACTGGCACCATCTGCGCTGCAGGAACCTTGGGACAGATAATACCGCCATCCATTGTTCTTATTATTCTTGGTGACGTTTTCCAGCTTCCGGTTGGAGATCTGTTCAAGGTTGCACTCTTGCCCGGACTGGTTCTCGTTGGATGCTACATTCTGTATATTCTGGTGATTTCCTACCTGAAACCTGAAGTCGCCCCGGCAGTTACAATGCATGAAGATGAAAAAAAAGGTTCACTGAAGAGAGCACTTTTTGCAATCGTGCCTCCATTGACACTGATTGTTCTGGTACTTGGTTCAATATTTGCCGGTATTGCAACACCAACAGAATCCGCATCTGTTGGAGCGCTTGGTGCCATGATACTGGCTGCAATGTATAAAAAACTGAGTTGGAAAATAGTTCAGGATTCGTGTTACGAAACTGTCAAAATTACGGCCATGGTTTTTGCCATTCTCATCGGTGCCACAGCCTTCTCAATGGTTTTTGTGTATTCCGGAGCCGATTATATCGTCGAAACCTTTATGATAGGCCTGCCGGGAGAAAAATGGGGTTTTCTTATTCTTTCCATGATTGCCATCATGCTTCTTGGGTTTTTCATTGATTTTATCGAAATTTCCTACATCGTTGTTCCAATTCTGCTGCCCATTGCAGACTCCATTGGCATCAATCCCATGTGGTTTGCAATCCTTATTGCCATGAATCTGCAAACTTCTTTTCTAACTCCACCTTTTGGCTTTTCTCTCTTTTACCTCAAAGGAGTCTGTCCGCCTGAGGTGAGAACCACTGATATCTATAAAGGGGTAATGCCGTTTATTATCATCCAGATCCTGGTTCTGACTTCTATTGTTCTATTCCCCCGCTTATATGGTTTATAAACTCGTAACTATTCAGGAGTACCCCATCTCTGCACGGTCAGGCTAGTTCACATAGGTGCTGCTATAGTTCTCCAGCCTGTCTGCACAGATATGGGGCGCTCCTGAATAGTTACATAAACTCAAGCCTCATCAGCCCTGCTCAGCCGTTCTTTCTGCTCAACAGCTGCCTTCATTACCCGAAAAAGCTCACGGTAATGGTATTTATTGCGGGTGGTGACATACTGATAAACAACCTGACGCAGTTCTGACTCCTTAATATTTGGATATTCCGTAAGCACCTCAGGGATAAAATCACTTTTCCAGGTAGGTTCAAAGGGAATCTGCTGACTAAGACATTCCTGCTGAATTTCCACGGCTTCATTGATGAGGGTATCACGGATCCGTTCAGCAGCATGAAATTGTTTTTGGGCATGCAGATTTGACCCTTTTCTGTTGGTAACAAAGAGATAAATTTCATCGAGTGGTCCCTGGCGTATAACCTTGGCCAGATACTTGATTTGACGATTTCTTGCCCCACCCTTGAGCCCCCGGGTTGCAAGAATTTCTTCGTGAATCACTGCTCCACCCGGAAAACTTTTCAGTTCTTTGTCAGAAAGATCAGCAATTTCTTTTGCCAGTTCCCCTACCTGTTTGTAGATGCGTTTCATTTCTGATCTACTGATATATTCCGCCATGAGTTTGTCCTTATATTTGTTTCTCGAATTTCCTACGCGACACCGCAGATACGGTATAACGAGTGGATGAGATCAATATCATTTACGTATCTAACACCGGTGATGAACGGGAAAGCCGGGATAAGTACCTTGGTGGTATTTGCAATTTACTAACATTAAAAATATGTTCCATTTTCTTGTTTTTTATGACAGGAATTAGGGAGTAAGGTACTAAACACCGGTGATGAACGGTAAGCCGGTGTTCGTATTTTACAAAATATTTTCTTTGAAAAAAACAAGATTAACCAGGAATAGGTCTCATGGAAATTTTAATTTTCCGATAACCTGGGAATTGCTGGTTTCCAATCCACCGTCAAATAGTAGACACCAAAAAAAAAGATGACAAGATTAAGCTTTTGGGCAGCAGGTATGATGTAAGCAGGGCAGGACAAGTCAGGGAAAATAACAATCGTATAGAAAGGCACAGAACAAAGCATCCCCTTTAAGGGCTTTCTCAACCACAATACTCCCTTGGCGGGGACTTCACTCAACCAGGTCCTATGGGGCGTGGTTGAGTGACTTTTAAATTTTAATGAGGGGTGACCGATGGAGTAAGAACCATTATAAAGCCAGACGCCGGATCGCCAGAAAGTGCTTGGTCAAAGCTATTTATCGATACCCACCCGTGACAGATATGCTGACATCCCCAGGCCATATCATCCCAACTTATTGAAGCTGGGCCAGACGTTAGAAAAGAGTGGCTTCTCTTTGATGTGTCACAAGTAATAGTTTCATGCCAATAGCATTCCGGATAAACGCACCCCGGATCCGTCGCGTCCCCATAAAAAGTCGAAAGCTTTTGGCATTCTTCGTCAGAATACAGTAATAATGACAGTATTGGTGAGACAACCTTATTAGCAGCATACACAGGTGACTGCCAACAGAAAAGGCCAACAAAAACAATGGAATAGATTGCAAGTTTTTTCATAATAATCACAGAGGATATGTTGTCAGAGTTTATATTAGCATATATTTTATCAGGAATTGAATCGTCCTTCCCTGTAAGACTATACATGCTTATGAAATTTTTCATATAGGTGTAATTACCTGTTTTTCACTTTTTTTGCAATAATTTTCATTGTAGAAGAATAGTTTGCATGACGCTATCATTTTCAGAAGATTTCCTGAAAAAGTGCTTGGCCATGATACTTAATCAGGAAAAAGTAAGCCTGTTAAATCCACCTTTCTCATACCAGGGCCTGCTCGCATCAATGCCTTTGAGTTCAAACAATAACACTTCCAGGATAAGATATACTTTCGTATTTTCACGAACACAGGCAGTAAGTGTGTCTCCATGATGACCAAGTGCGGCATGCAGGTGAATGACTGGCTCTTTGCCATCCATATAGACAGATCCTGTCCCAATGGCTTCCCTTGCCTCATCCACTTTGCTCCAGACAGGTGTTGGTGGCATGACAGGTTCTTCCGGACCGATTACCACATCAGCATGACGAACTGCTCCAAGAATCTGAAACCATCCACTCCTGATTTCTTCTTTCACAACAATGTCTTTTAAGCCTTCAAGGAAATCATCTCCATGGTCAAAGCGTATTGTCAACACTCGGCCAATTGAGCCGGTTCTATAGTCCATTTTCTCTTCTTCCTTTCTCTGTTCTGTTATAAGGGCTCGGTAAAAAACAACTTGGACTTTCCAATTCGTAACTGCACCACATTTTCAGCCGATTTTATATATTCACAATCCTCACGTAGCCAGCTATGCTTTTGCCTCGCGTCTTGAATACGAAAAAAATGCCTATTAATTTTTGTTCAACTTAGGAACGTACATTAAATAACCTGAACATCTTTCTTGCCCTTTGTTCCGCCAGCAATACTTTAAAAACCGTTACATACAGGGAGTATGCAAAGCTTTTTAAAGTGTCGCTGACGAAAAAATTGCGGCGAAATATGTTCAGGTTATTTAATTCCCGTTCCTTATTTCGTTCCCGTTCCTTATTTTTTACCGAACCCTAAGGTTGTTTGTTGAAGTTCTTGTAATAGCATAGACAGGGCAGTCTGTCGTCTGGCTGTATCCATATTTCTGATGGCCATGGCAAGAGCCTGTCTGCTACCCACAAAAACAGCCAGTTTTTTTGCTCGTGTGAGCCCTGTATAGATAAGATTGCGGAATAACATTTTGAAATGCTGGGAAACTAAAGGAATAATGACACAATCAAACTCACTCCCCTGGGATTTATGAATGGTAATCGCATAGGCAAGATCCAGTTCACTTATCTGGTCCCTTTGATACTCCACATCACGTTTATCTGAAAAAAAGCGTACAGTGCAGGTAAGATCAATGGAGTTTATTGCACGTATTTTTCCAATATCACCATTATACACGCCAAGGTCGTAATTGTTTTTTCGATGAATGACCCGGTCTCCCACACGAAAGATTCTTTCACCAAGGGTGATTTGTCCCTTATTATCCTCTGCCGGATTCACCGAATTCTGCAGGGCTTCATTCAACTTGACTGTCCCTAAACTTCCTCTGGTCATTGGTGAGAGAATCTGAATCTCGGAAGAATTGCCAAAATATTTCGGAATCCAATCAGAATACAGCCGTAACACCACTTGTCCGGCAGTGAGTCCATAATAAAGTGATGACCATGGATGAACTTTTTTCAGCACAGCCCGTAATTCATCAGCGCTGCTTTCGGCAGTTTGCAGCAAACCAAAATCTATGTGCTCAAATTTGTCTAAAAATGGATTCTTTAAGGTTTTTTTGTTTAACTCAGCATCTTCCCTCTGTACATAGAGCTTTTCCTCACCATATTCTTCTTCTCTTGCATCAAACTGAAGATGTTGTTTTGCCCTTTTTATTATACGCAGTTGTTCCTGGGTGGCCTCGTTGGAATCAATAAAAAGGCAGTCACATTGTTCCTGCCACAACTTTGGCTGCTTAAATGGCGATGGAATTTTTGGAATACGGCCATTATTAATATCATGGGCATATGAAATAATGTGGGATTCCTGAGCCTGGCGAAAGACAGTTTTCAGAGAGAACGATGGAACAACTTTCGAAGACAATAAATCCCCAAGAACATTCCCAGCACCCACTGAAGGGAGCTGGTCGGGATCACCAACCAAAACAAGTTGGGCCTCTTTGGGAATAGCAGTAAGAAGGGCAGCACTCAAACTGATATCAAGCATGGAACATTCGTCAACCACAAGAACATCACACGCCAAAGGGTTCTCTGAATTACGTTTAAAGGATCCATTTTGAAATTCAAGAAGACGATGGATGGTTTTAGCTTCCAGTCCAATGACCTCTTCCATGCGCTGGGCAGCCCGTCCTGTGGGTGCTGCAAGGAGAACTTCTTTTCCCATGGCCTCAAGGAGTTTGACAAGGGTATGTGTGGTTGTTGTTTTTCCACA
The DNA here is from genome assembly GCA_034722915.1 of Thermodesulfobacteriota bacterium. Taxonomy (GTDB): domain Bacteria; phylum Desulfobacterota; class Desulfobulbia; order Desulfobulbales; family Desulfocapsaceae; genus Desulfocapsa. Next base: position 6,059 of record JAYEOK010000312.1, read on the forward strand.
TCCTGGCCCTCCTGTTAAAATCGAACAGCCACAGGATACAATTCCCTTTACAGCTTTTTCCTGCTCTGAGCTCAGGCTGAGCTGTTGTTTTTTGCCATATCCGCTGATCCACTGCTCAACCCTATCGATATCAATAGCAACAGGGTGACAAAGTTTAATAATATTCTCTGCTGTGGATTTTTCATCAAAATAAAGTGTTTTTGAGTAATAACAGACAAGCCTGGAATGATCAGCCCCTGCAATGATTCGTTTTTTAAGCAGCCGCTCCTTTTCCATGAGCTGAAGATAGGTTTCAAGAAGACCAGTCAGATCAAGATCGAGCAGCTCACTGATTCCTCCACGAATCTGATCCATGGATAAATAACAATGGCCCTGATCCCGGGAAGCAGCGAGAATATGACGAATTGCTGCAAATATTCGTACAGGTGCATTTTTTTCAATGCCAAGAGAGAGGGCAACTTTATCAGCAGAAAAAAAACCAATGCCATAAAAATCATTGGCAAGTCTGTAGGGATTTTCAGTGACAATGGCAATGGCTCGCTGCCCATATTTTTTAAAAATGCGAACCGCAAAAAGGGTGGAAATCCCATGTCCCTGTAAAAAAAGCATGACATCCCTTATGGCCTTATGTTCTTCCCATGCCTCACGAATGGTCTCGAGCTTTTTTGTTGCAATACCCGGAACCTGCAGTAAATCATCAATACTTTTCTCAAAAACAGTCAATGTATTTTTACCGAAATGAGAGACAATTTTTTTTGCAGTCTTAGGCCCTACTCCTTTAATAAGCCCTGAACCAAGATACTTTTCCAGGGCAGCAGCAGATGCGGGTTTACGTTCTTCAGCCCTTGTTGCCGTGAACTGCCGACCATAATTCGGATGGTTCCCCCAACTCCCGAAAAATTTCATTGTTGCACCGGCAAAAACTTTCGTCTGGTGGACAATTACTGTAATTGCATCAAATTCATTGAAACATTTAACCCTGAGCACACTCCAGCCATTAATCTCATTATGAAATGTGACACGCTCCACAATGCCTTGAACTATTTCAGTATTTTTGTGTTGATGCACCATGCACCCCCTTCAACCAGGTGTTTTGACAACTTTATTTTTATTAAGATAAAATAAAGTTGTCATATTAAAGCTTTAGGATAAATACAAAAAACCAGACGACTTCATTGTTAAGTTTTTCCTTGACTAGAAATGATTACTATGTCAAATAACTGAAATCTGGTGTTGATATTTTATAATTTCATCAGACTTACAACCATTTCTTCTTATCGCATTTCCATAAAAAAAGGAAAGAAGAACTGGA
>JAYEOK010000313.1:0-7362 GCA_034722915.1 Thermodesulfobacteriota bacterium
AGGATCTCGACTTTTGAGCTTCTTGAGAGCAATGAACCTGATGAAAATACTACAAAGCTTGTTTTGCAACTGCAGAGTTCTCCGGAAACTCTCAGGCTCTGGCCATATCAATTCCAACTTCTTTTACGCATCACGATTGGCCCCACGTTGACTGTGGCGCTCACAACAAGAAACTGTGATACAAAATCGTTTACAATCACTTCCGCCCTCCATAGTTATTTTGCAGTCTCGTACATCGGCTATGTATCGGTTCAGGGCCTGGAGAACATAAAATATTGGGATTCATTAACCAATGATACTAAAATTCAGAAAGGCAGCATTCGCATCAGTGAAGAAGTAGACCGGGTCTATCAAAAGACAACAGGCTCTCAACAGCTTCATGATAGTGACAGAACTATCCAGATTGCTTCAGAGGGTTCTTCTTCAACTGTTGTCTGGAATCCCTGGAAAGATAAATCGATGAGAATGGCGGATATGCAGGACGATGCCTATAGAACCATGCTCTGTATTGAAACTGCAAATGCTCTGGAAGATGCGCGAAAGCTTGCATCTGGTGAAGAGCATACTTTAAGGGCGATGTTGACTGAATCCACATGAAATATCGTCTTCAACATTTTTACTTATTTCTACCCAGAAGAGAGAATCTAATTCTCAAGGAGATATTATGAGTTCAAAACAAAAAAACGACAATCGAAAAGACCGTATAGAAAAGCTTAAACGCGCCTTTGCCTACAATACTTTTTATAAACAGGGAGTCACTCCCGAAACTGCAAGCCTGAATGATTACTACCTTGCAGTCTCTTACACGCTCCGGGACAGAATGCAGCATCTCTTTGTCAATTCGGTGCAAGCACTGCTGGACAAAGATTCCAAGATTGTCTGCTATTTGTCTGCGGAATTTCTCATGGGTCCGCACCTTCATAACAATCTGGTCAATCTCGGCCTCTATGATGAGTTTGACCAGGCTGCCAGAGAAACCGGACTGGATTTAAAAGAAATAATCGATCATGAGGAAGAACCCGGTCTGGGTAACGGGGGACTGGGACGACTGGCTGCCTGCTATCTGGATTCGCTCTCCTCACTGCAGATTCCGGCCATTGGCTATGGTATTCGCTACGAGTACGGCATGTTTGATCAGGAAATCGTCGATGGCTGGCAAAAAGAACTCAGCGACCGCTGGCTGCACCCGGGAAATCCCTGGGAAATCAAAAAGGCGGATCTGTCCTGTGATGTCGGATTCGGCGGCCATACCGAAGTGTATCATGATGAGCAGGGGAAGCGGCGAATACGCTGGATTCCTGGCCGCGAAATCACCGGTGTTCCTTACGACACGCCTGTTCCCGGCTACAAGGTCAATAATGTCAACCTGCTGCGTTTGTGGAGTGCTGAAGCTCCTGTTTCCTTTGATTTTGAAGAATTTAATACCGGTGACTATTACGGCGCAGTGGAAGATAAGATACGCGCCGAAACCATCACTAAAGTACTGTACCCCAATGACGAACAGTTTCAGGGTAAGCAACTGCGCCTGGAACAGCAGTACTTTTTTGTTTCCTGTTCTCTGCAGGATATGATCCGCATCCACCTGTACATGAATGAATCTCTCGATAACTTTTATGATGATTTCGCAGCCCAGCTCAACGATACCCACCCGGCTGTTGCTGTACCTGAACTGATGCGCTTACTGATAGATATCCATCTCTATGACTGGGATCAAGCCTGGGAGATCACCTGTAAGACTCTGTGCTACACCAATCACACCCTGCTTCCTGAGGCCATGGAAAAATGGCAGATTGACCTGTTTGCTAATCTTCTCCCCCGTCATCTGGAAATTATTTATGAAATCAACAACCGCTTTCTTGATGAAGTACGGCTCAAATACCCGGGTGATAACGGTCGTCTCAGCAGGATGTCCATTATTGATGAATCCGGCCCCAGATATGTGCGTATGGCAAATCTTGCCTGTATCGGATCCAAGGCTATTAACGGAGTGGCAGCCATGCACACGGATCTGCTGCGCAAACATACCCTGGCCGATTGGAACACCATGTATCCCGGTAAAATCCGTAACGTCACTAACGGTGTAACTCCCAGGCGTTGGATTGCAGTGAGTAACCCCCGCCTGACCAATCTGATAACTGAGGCTATCGGTGAAAAATGGATTACCCATCTTGACGAATTGAAGTCTCTGGAAAAACTGGCTGATGATTCCGCGTTCCAGGATGCCTGGCGTAAAGTCAAAGAGGACAACAAGCAGGACGTTGCCAATATAGTGCTGCGTGATGCCAATCAGGTGATTGATGCAGGAGCCATGTTTGATGTCCAGGTCAAACGAATTCACGAGTATAAGCGTCAGCACTTAAACGTGTTCCATATTATCACCCTGTATAACCGGATCAAGGCCAATCCTGATATCAATATTCCTTCCCGCCTTTTTGTGTTCGGTGGTAAGGCCGCACCCAGCTATTTCATGGCCAAACGGATGATCAAACTGATCACCTCGGTGGCCCAGGTGGTGAACAATGATCCTGATGTACGTGACCGGCTCAAGATCTTTTTTGTTCCCAACTATAACGTCAAGATCGGCCATATCGTCTACCCCATGACCGACCTGTCCGAGCAGATTTCCCAGGCCGGAATGGAGGCCTCGGGCACCGGGAATATGAAGTTTTCCATGAACGGAGCACTGACCATCGGTACTCTGGATGGGGCCAACGTAGAGATTCGTGAAGAGGTTGGAGCGGAAAACTTTTTCCTGTTTGGTCTCAATGTAGAAGAAGTCATGGATCTCCAGTCGTCCGGATATAATCCGAGAGACTATTACAATAATAATGATGAATTGAAACAGGTTATCGACCTGATCTCATCGGGTCATTTTTCCGGTGGTGACCAGGAACTGTTTCGTCCCCTTGTCGATTCACTGCTCCATAACGACCAGTACACACTTTTTGCCGATTACCAGGATTATATCGACTGCCAGGACAGGGTTGGCGAGACCTTCCTGGATAAAAAACGTTGGACTAAAATGTCAATCTTGAATGCGGCTCGAATGGGTAAATTTTCTTCAGATCGGTCAATGATAGATTACAGCAGAAAAATCTGGGATGTCAAACCCTTTCCTGTGAAGTTGAAATGGGAGCGACTTCCTGAAGACGGAGTTCTGTTTACTCCCAGAAAAAATAGAACAAGGAAAGTGTAGTCATGAGTGACAATAAAAAAGCATGTGACTTTACTATTTTTGGAGTGCTCGGTGATCTTTCCCGGCGCAAGCTGATTCCATCTCTGTATCAGCTGGACAAGATAGGTTTGCTGGACGCGGACACCCGCATTATCGGGGTTGCCCGCCACGATCTCAGCCAAGAGGAGTTTGTTGCCAAAATGCGGGAGAGTCTGGAAACCTTTGTCAAGGAAACACTCGATCAGGAAGTGGTGGAGCGCTTACTTGCACGGCTGCATTATGTACTGATTAATCTGGATGTCCCTGATGAGTACACACGGCTGGGAGAAGTTATTGATCAGGAACAGCGGGTACTGGTGAACTACTTCTCAGTAGCTCCCTTTCTCTTTGATGATATCTGTAAGGGCCTTGCCCATGCAGGAATCGTCACTCCTGAGACCAGGGTGGTACTGGAGAAACCCATTGGTCGGGATCTGGAAACATCACAAGAAATTAATGACACCGTGGCCCGGGAATTTACTGAGGAGCAGGTGTACCGCATTGACCATTATCTTGGTAAAGAAACAGTTATGAATCTGCTGGCTTTGCGTTTTGCCAACTCTATATTTACCACCAACTGGGATCACAACACCATTGATCATGTCCAGATTACCGTGGCCGAAGAGGTGGGAATCGAAGGACGTTTTGGATATTTTGACGAATCGGGTCAACTGCGGGATATGGTGCAGAACCATCTGATGCAGATTCTGACCCTGGTGGCCATGGAGCCGCCAGTCAACATGGATGGCGATTCTATCCGTAATGAAAAGCTGAAGGTAATCAAGGCACTACGTCCTATAACCGTTGACACCGTTGAAGAAAAAACCGTCCGTGGCCAGTATGCAGCCGGCTTTATTCAGGGCAAAGCAGTTCCCGGTTATCTTGAAGAGGAAGGGGGCAACCCAAAATCTACCACTGAGAGTTTTGTCGCCCTGCGAGTTGATATCGACAACTGGCGTTGGGCGGATGTTCCTTTTTATCTACGCACCGGCAAGCGGTTGACTGCCAAACGCTCCGAAGTGGTTATCTATTTCAAACGACTGGCCCACAATATTTTTAAAGATAGTTATAAAAAACTTCCACGGAACAAGCTTGTTATTCGTCTGCAGCCTGATGAAGGGGTTGAAATTGAGATGATGAATAAGGTTCCCGGTATCGGCAAAGGAATCAAGCTGCAGAAAACGCTGCTGGATTTAAGCTTTTCAGATGCTTTTAAAGGTGAACGTGTGGCTGATGCCTATGAACGGCTTATCCTGGAGACCATGATCGGCAACCAGTCTCTCTTTATCCGTCGGGATGAGGTTGAAATGTCCTGGAAATGGATTGATACCATTCAGAAAGCGTGGGAGCAATCCAATGAACCGCCCAGACAGTATCCCTCAGGAGCCTGGGGACCGGTTGCTTCAGTTGCGCTGCTTGCCCGTGATGGACGGGAGTGGGAAGAGTAAGGCTATGGATTTCAGCACGTTTCATAAACCAGCAATATTGAGTGATGACAGGGCTATAACCATCCGGGCGATCCGGCCAGAGGATAAGCTGATGCTTGCTGATGCCTTTTATGCCCTGGAAAAAGAATCGCGCTACACCAGGTTTTTCGGTTTTAAGGAGCAGATCAGCGACGAAGAACTTAAAAGAGCCACCGAGGTTGATTTTGAGAATGTAGTTGCCCTGGTGGTAACGACAAGCGTTGAGGGAAAAGAAATAATCATTGCCGCTGCCCGTTACATCCTGATGACTGCCCCCTCTGTTCAACCGCTGCGGGCCGAAGTTGCCTGTACCGTGGAAGAGGATTATCAGGGGCAGGGGCTTGCCGGTCGCCTGTTTGAGCATCTGACAGATATCGCCCGCTCCAAAGGAGTCTCAAGCTTTGAAGCGGAAATATTGCCTCAAAACAGGGCAATGCTTGCTGTCTTTGCCGGTAGAGGACTGCCCATGGAAAAAACAGTGGTAGATGGTCTGATTCATGTAAGCCTTTCCCTTTCGTGAATATTGTCTCTATGATCCGAACCTCGTAACATCCCGAGAAAAATTATGATAAAAAGTCTTTATATTGCGAGTCTTGAACCCAACAGCGGTAAGCTGGTGATTACTCTGGGAGCGATGGAAATGATCTCCCGCCAGGTTGAGCGGCTTGGCTTTTTCCGGTCAATTACTCCTGCAGCGGCAGCGGAAGAAGACAGTCATATTCATTTACTCAACAGCCGGTTCAATCTCTGCCTGACTCCTTCAGAAATGGTTGGCGTAACCCATGAGAAGGCAAAATCCTGGATTGCAGCAGGAGAAGAGAAGCGTCTTCTCAGTGAAATTGTCTCGCGTTTTAAGGCGGCAGAGGCAAAATGTGATTTTCTGCTCTGTGAGGGGCCGGATATCACTCATCTGGCCGAAGCATTTGATTATGATATCTCGCTCCGCATAGCTCGCGAACTTGGCTGTCAAACAATCTATGTTTCTTCAGGATATAGGGCATCAATTCCTGAGCTGCTGGAGAATATCAAGGTAGCGGAAAAGAGTTTTCGTCAGTTACAGATGGCTCTGCTGATCGTCCTTGTCAATCGGGTTGACCCGGATATTCTTGATGTGGCAGAAGAAGAGTTGCAGAAAACTTTTGGCAGCGATGTGCACATCGACCTGCTCCCGGAAGTGCAAAGTCTCAGCAATCCGACCATGGGGGAAATTGTTGAGGCCCTGCAGGCAGAGTGGTTCAGCGGGCCTGAAGGTGATCTGCATCGGACTGTGGCTGATTTTAAGGTGGCGGCCATGGGGCCTGCCAATTTTCTTGACCATCTTAAAAAGGATGACCTGATTATCACTCCGGGTGATCGACCGGATATTATTTTTACCACCCTTGGGGCCATTGCCTCGAAAAATTATCCTTCTCCGGTGGGTATATTGCTCTCTGGCGACATCACACCTGATCCTTCCATAAGCAAACTTCTGGAAGGGTTGGATGAGATATCAATCCCCATATATCGCGTTGCAGAGGACACATACCGTACGGCCATGCAGGCTGCGGCAGTACGCGCAGGGCTGCGTCCGGAAGATGATCGGAAGATCGCCAGGGCACTGGGAATGTTTGAAAGTAATGTTGATATGGTCAGTCTGAAAGAAAAAATAAGAGTGACCCCAGGCACCATCATGTCGCCTCTGATGTTTGAATACTCACTCTTTCAGCGTGCCAGGCAGGATCGAAAACATATTGTTCTTCCAGAGGGTGACGATGATCGTATCCTGCAGGCGGCAGAATTGCTGTGTCTGAGGGATGTGGTGGATCTGACTATCCTTGGTGAGGAAAAGACATTGCGTTCACGGGCATCAGGCCTGGGGCTCACCCTTGATGGCGTTACCTTCATTGATCCACAGACTTCCAGCTTGACCAGTGAATTTGCAGAGACCTTGTGTCAGTTGCGGAAAAAGAAAGGGCTGACCATGGATAACGCCATGGATGCGATGATGGATTACAGTTATTTTGGTACCATGATGGTGCATAAAGATATGGCTGACGGCATGGTGTCCGGTGCAGCTCACACCACAGCCAATACCATTAGACCGGCATTCCAGTTTATTCGTACTCCTCCTGATGTCCTTGTGGTCTCTTCTGTCTTTTTGATGTGTTTTGATACCCGGGTTCTGGTCTATGGCGATTGTGCGGTGAATCCAAATCCTAATCCTGAACAATTAGCCGAAATTGCAATCAGTTCAGCAAAGACTGCACAGATGTTCGGGGTGGAGCCAATCGTGGCCATGCTTTCCTACTCCAGTGGTGCATCTGGTGCTGGAGAAGACGTGGAGCAGGTTCGAGAGGCTGTGGCGATAGCCAAAAAGCGCAGGCCGGATCTGAAGCTCGACGGGCCCATCCAGTATGATGCTGCTATTGATGCCACTGTGGCAAGGAAGAAGATGCCTGACAGTGAGGTTGCGGGCAAGGCCACGGTCTTTATTTTCCCGGATTTGAACACAGGAAACAATACCTATAAGGCTGTGCAGCGGGCATCAGGTGCCGTGGCCATTGGCCCGGTGCTGCAGGGACTGAACAAGCCGGTGAATGACTTGTCCCGTGGTTGCCTGGTTGCGGATATTGTCAATACCGTAGCTATCACTGCCATTCAGGCACAACACAAGGAGGAAAATAAATAAAACAGCAGTAAATG
>JAYEOK010000314.1:0-7346 GCA_034722915.1 Thermodesulfobacteriota bacterium
CTGAGAAGTTGGATCAGGGTGCTGAACTGTCTCGTGGTTTTATGCTTAACTACAATCTTTACCGGCATTACTTTCCACTCATGGCCATGGGCAGGGCCGAAAGTCACCTTACCGGGTAACTGTTCAAGTGCCAACCCGCAACTTCAATTAGCCTTGAAATGTAACTATTCAGCAGTGCCCCTGTTTCGTCCGTTCGGACGAAAATAATGTGCTGCTGAATAGTTACAAAAGAACTACAGTCCAAACTCCTGCAACTTTGTTATCATTTCCTGCTGCTCTTTGTTCAGTTCTTTCGGGATATCAACCCCAACCCTCACAAAAAGATCTCCACGTCCACTATGCGGACCACTCGGTAAACCATGTCCTTTTAATCTAAGCTTGGCATCTCCCTGAATTCCTGCCGGCACATTAACCATGAATTTTTTACCTTCCAGAGTTTCAACATCAACTTTTGCCCCGAGACAGGCCTGACTATAGGGGATCTTTCGTTCAAATATCAGATTGTCACCATCTCTTTCATAAAGTTTATGAGGTGCAATATCAACTTTTAAAAACAGATCACCGGGCATTCCACCAGGAGGTGCCTGGCCGCCCTTTCCTTTCAGCCTCAATTTTTTTCCTGCTTCAATACCTTTGGGAACCCGAACATTCACATTATGGCTGGCACCGTTGTTCCTAAGGGCAATATTTTTGTCTGCGCCGTTCAAAACGTCTTCAAGGGTAACAGACAACTGATACGTCATGTCCTGTCCTTTGGCTGGTTGCCGGCAACCTCCACCGCAACCTCCACCACCGCCAGCCTGGCCAAAAACGGAACTAAATGAGCCTCCACCTCCCCCCATATTCATTCGCGAGCCACCTCGGCCACCGCTGCTAAAGCCAAACTGGTGCAGAATATCATCCATATTAAAATTTCTAAAAATATCTTCCTGGGAATAACGCTGGTGAAAACCAGTTGAACCGTAGGTATCATACTGCTGCTTTTTCTCTTTATCAGAGAGCACAGCATATGCCTCACTTATCTCTTTGAACTTCTCTTCTGATGCCTTATCCCCTTTATTTGTATCAGGGTGATACTTTAAGGCAAGCTTGCGATAAGCCTTTTTAATATCCTGGGAAGATGCGCCTTTACTTACTCCCAAAACCTCATAATATTCCATTCATACACCATACTCTTATACTTACACATCAACTTTACAAAGAAGAGAAAAGAACCTGCCTCTCTCCTTAAACAAGGTCTATTTGTACAGAACAATAGGAACAGGAAAGGGGGCAGTCAAGGGGGGAGAAAAAAAAGGAATCTCCTACTGACTTCCAGGCTCCCTTACCTTGCTTCCTCTATGGCTTTTTTCAAGGCTGCAATATGAACATAGCCTGCAAAATGGACAGGGCTTTTACCACTAACCGGATCAAAACCACTGGGATCAGCCGAACAAAAATACTGCACCTGCCTCGGAAGACGAGTGATAACATCTTCCACATGGCTACCAATATATTCCTGTAAGGCATCCCAGGTTGCCCCACATGGTGCCCCACGTATCACTTCGATCTCCTTAATCCTGTCTTCTTGAAGAACTACCCTGTACTCCGGTAGACCAAACTGCTCGCCATAGATTCCGAGCTTTCCACTCCTGCCAAGACCACAACAGGTATAAGGTGTAAAGCCGCCTCCTTTTTTTCCGGCAGACACGACTGCTATGCCTTTTTTTTCACAGAGTCTTATGAGATAATCCACAAGATCAGGATGCTTTAAAAAATTCAGAACAAGATCAGCAGTAAAATCATCAGCAATGAATTCTTCAGGGTCTTCTATGAAATCAGGAAGAAATTCATCTATTGAAATAGTTCGTTGAATTGTGATTCCATCACCATAGGTTTGAACGCCTTCAACCTTATGTTCTCCTGAGCCGCGTTCCTGAAAAACGACTATATCCATTTTCTTTTTCTCCTCAAAATTCTTTTACTGTATATGAAAAAATCCTGTGCCAGCACCTGATTCCATAATTTTTTTCACTTGACAGTCAAAAACACCCAATATACAATCTATTGATTTGATAATAAAAAAACTGTTCCCAATCTACTTTTCTCAAACTTCTTCCAGACACCGAGCATACAAATGTTGCAATGGAGGCGCAATGGCTGTTCCTGTTTCATCAGCCATCACTTTCCCCGGCATGATCAAAATGACCGTGCAAATGTATGGAAAATCCTTGAGCAAAACAATCCGTCAAAAGTAAGCACCTGATTTCAACACGGAAACAATCATGAACCTACCTAATGCTGCCGAAATGCGGGGGCTTGATAAAAGCGCAATCGAAGAGTATCACATTCCAGGAATAGTACTTATGGAAAATGCGGGCCTTGGTACTGTCCGTATGATGGAAGAAAAACTTGGATCTGCTGCCAACACCTTTGCTCTTATCTTCATAGGACCAGGTAATAATGGTGGTGATGGCCTGGTCATAGGGCGCCACCTCCATCAACGTGGCTGCCGGCCTCTCTTCTTCTTTCTTGTCGATCCTGACAAACTGAAAGGTGAGGCTGCTGCCAACATGGCCATAGTCCATAAATTACGCCTTCCTTTCCATTTAATTGACTCGGTGTCACGGGTGCAGACTCTTCCTGTTCTGTACAAACAGTTTATCAATCAGGGAACCCCCTGTTACGCTATTGTTGATGCTATTTTCGGCATAGGACTTTCAAGACCTGTTACTGATCAATTTGCTGACGTTATCAATTTTATAAACTATTCCGATTCAGTCCGCGGTGTCCCGGTGATAGCTGTTGACATTCCCTCGGGACTGGATTCCGACAATGGTAAAATCCTTGGAAGCAGCATTCGTGCTGACTATACTGCTACCTATGCATGCGCAAAGCCTGGACACGTTCTTCACCATGGCCCGGAATTTGCCGGAAAAATCCACGTTATTGATATTGGTATCCCACCGGAAGCCATGGAACGTGCAAAAATCACCACAGAACTCCTTGATAAAGGAACAGCCGCAAAGCTCATTTCCTCCCTTAAACGCGTGGACAACGTGCACAAGGGAAGCCATGGTCATCTTGCTGTTCTCGCCGGATCCATTGGTAAAACCGGAGCAGCAACCCTTGCTGTGAAAGGTGCATTGCGCACCGGCACTGGCCTGGTAAGCCTCTTCACAGCCAAAAATCTCAATACAATTTACGAATCCCTGCTTGTGGAAGCCATGACTATCCCCCTTCCTGCCTCCACTTCTTTTTTGAGCATTAATGATTTAACACTTATTGAACAGGGTCTTATAGGGAAAAAGGCTGTCGTCCTTGGCCCTGGACTGGGGACAGCCCCGGCCACTGCAGACCTTGTTTTAAAACTCTACGAAACCGTGGAACTTCCTCTGGTACTTGACGCTGACGCATTGAATATCCTGGCCAAGAACAGGGATAACCTCCCTGCTGCCGCCGGACCCAGGATATTTACTCCACATCCGGGAGAGATGGCCAGACTCCTGGGATGCGCCATTGAAGAAATTCAGAATAACCGGGTTAATGCTGCGCAGGAAGCATGCAGAATATACAGTAAAAACCGTAAGGACTGCGTTATGGTCTTAAAAGGCGCGGGCACCATTGTCACCTCATCCGACGGTCTCACCTATATAAATACCAGTGGTAATCCAGGTATGGCGACAGGTGGGATGGGAGATGTGCTCACCGGAATCATTGGCGGATTGCTGTGCCTGAAATTAACCTGTGAAACTGCTGCTGCAGTGGGTGTATTCCTTCATGGCATGGCAGGAGATCGTCTTTATGAACAATATGGTTTTGGTTATACTGCCACTGAACTTGAAGACAAGCTCCCTGAGTGCATTGCCAACCTGCTCAAAGCATCTTGAAATATTTTAAAACGACAACAGGTACGGCATAAGGCTACTTTGCCGCCATGGCAGCAGATAGAAGGAGTTGTCCATAATATTTTTATTTCAGCTCCCAACGTAGTGTGCTAAAGTAGCATACTTTATTGTCAGGATAGTAAATCCAGTTGCTGACTATTCACTCCGCACTGCATTTGCGTTGGCATCCTTAATGCCCGGGAGGCTGTCCGGGAATAGTAATACGTTTTTTCAATACGTTATACAGAGAGCTCTTTCATGATTACAACTAAACTGCAGACTGAACTTCAAAACAAAGTAAATAAAAAAATAGCACCGTTGTTTTCCAAATATGATATGGATTTCAGCAGCCTTGAGTCCAGTATGAAATGGAAGCCCATTGTCCTTATCATAGGGAACTACTCTTCTGGAAAATCCACCTTGATTAATGAAATCATAGGCAGTGATATCCAGCGTACCGGTCAGGCTCCCACCGATGATGCCTTTACCGTGATCACCTCTGAAGGAAGTGACAAGCCAGACGAAGTCCCTGGCTCTACACTCATTAATGATGATAACTTACCGTTTGTAAAATTTAAGCAATATGGTGAAAAACTTACCTCCCACTTATGTCTGAAAAATATTAATTCGCCTAAATTTGAAAACATGGCCATCATTGACAGCCCAGGTATGCTCGATGCCACAACAGAAAAAGACCGTGGCTATGATTACATGGAGGTACTGGGTGAATTTGCCAAAATGGCTGACCTGATCGTCCTCATGTTTGACCCCCACAAGGCAGGCACAATCAAAGAGACCTACTCGGCAATACGGAACACTCTGCCTGAAAAATCCGGAGAAGACAGAATCATCTTTGTCATGAGCCGGATCGATGAATGTGATAACATCAGCGACCTTGTACGTTCTTACGGCGCACTGTGCTGGAATATGTCCCAGATGACAGGCCGTAAAGATATTCCCCATATTTATCTCACCTATTCTCCTGCTGTGGTAAATTCCCCCAAGGCTGTTGATCTGTGGCCCCAGGAAAGGATAGAGCTCATGGAGAAAATATATGCCGCCCCCGGTCTTCGGATGAATCATATATTGGAAGATGTCGACCGCCAGGTGAATGAGGTGCAAATAGTCTGCGAAGCCATGGCCGAATTTACCCATAGGGGGCGAAAGCTCTTCATGAAGATCGGCAAGATAACAGTCGGCATTGCTGTTGGCCTGTTTTGTTTCGGGGATGTCTTAACAAACAGCCTTATTTCCCTGCCACAGCAAACCCTTATATCATCACTGCGAGGAGAAGGTTTTTCTCTCACGAATCTAATCCTTCCCCTCATTTTTCTCTGCGGTACCCTGGCGATAGGGGTGGTGATCTTTAATAATTTCGGATTTCCAAAGCTTCTCAAAAAAACTCTCTCAGACAGCAGCAATCTTGTAAGTCAGGAAAATGAATACCGCAGAAATCTCTGGACCAAAATGGCAGCAAAAACCAATGAACTTATAAAAAACAGCAAGGCCAAAGACATTTGGCAGGGACATTCCAGTAACTTGGCCAAAATACGTCGCTTCCTTGATGGTGATCTGAAAAAATATTATGACAAATTAAGATTTTGATCTTTTTACGAACTTTCCTGATCTTGAGAATTGCCTGAAAAGTCATGTGCTCCGTCATTCCCGTGCAGGAATGACGGAATAGTGAAGACAAAGCCATCAATTATAAATTCTACTCATCAATTTTCGAAGTTGTTGCCTTATGCAGACGATCAATGACACACTGGATTTTTTGTTTTACAGAATTTTCAGCCCACTGGTGCTTTCCGTAAGAAACTTGTTCGATCTTCTCTTTCTCGACAGCCTGTCTGCTCTCCATATCCCCCCTACGGGTCAAGTTGTAATTGTTGCTGTTTGTACTGTCCTGTTCGCTTTCTCTTTACGATGGTGGCTCAAAGTCGATGCCAAGGAAAAGGTTTTTCGCAAAGCCTTTGTCGCCCAGAAAACAGAAAGGGATCAAATTGGCATAGTCGATGATAAAAAAAGCAGGGATGAAATGTATAAATCGGCTGACCAGACAATTGATGAAGGTTTTAATACCTATCTTGCACAGCACTATTTTCGCTATGTTTCGATCTATCTTCTGCCCCTTTTTCTGGTTATGTCCTGGCTCAACCATAGTCTGGACAAAAACGTTCTGACTGTTGTTTCTGGCCATGCCTATCTTTTCCTTCTTCCTTCTCATCCTCTTGGCATGGAGGGGGTTTCTGTCACCATGCTTTATCTGCTTGTCTATGTGATGGGTTTGATCATTGGTTTCCAGGTAAAAAGACGGCTTTTCAGTAAAGCTCAACCGTAATTTCTCAAGAGATGAGAAAACCGTAACCTGAGAAACTCATACCTCTCTTTCCCAGCCTCATAATTGTGCCCACTTTTATGTGTCGACGGCAATGATTATGGGGGGGGGTTAATTCGTAGCCGGCATGGTGCCAAGAACCTTGGTATTGATCATTTCTTTCACTGCATCACTGGGTTCCGGCTTTGTCCAGTGGATAAAGGACTCAGTAACTCGCATAAAATCACCGTTATCTTCTTTGCATTTGGAGCAGATACTCTCAGCCTGATCCCTGTACATTATAAGTTTGGAAGCAGGTTCTCCATCTTTTGCAACCGCTGCCATTTTTTTGCAGCCACATTCCAATCTGACAATTACCACACCAATACCATCAGGACTTCCCTCCAAGATTCCTTCAATCATGGCCTCTTCATTTTTTTCAGCTATCAGGGCTTTGTTTTTAATTTTTTTCGATGCTTTTTTTTTCTTGGTCATTGTATGAACTCTCTGCATGTCTTTTGTTATCGGAAATTAAGAAATGATACTATAAAACAGATATACCTGCGGTCAATGTTTTTCCTGTTTAACACCTTGGTAAAAAAACGGATTATACTTGACAAAAAACAAGTGGTGAATTATCTGATCTATACACGAAACGTGTGTTCCAATATGGCGTTAAAGCTTATGGAGACTCAGACGGATATGTTTTATATCTGTTTATTATTTCTTATTTATTTTAGGAGGTTGTTATGGCTTGGGAAGTAGTTGTAGATAATGACAAATGTGCTGGTGATGAAGAGTGTGTAAATGCTTGTCCTTCTCAGGTTTTTGAGATGGTAGATGGTAAAGCTGATCCTGTAGAGATGGACGAATGTCTTGGTTGTGAAACCTGCATTGAAGTTTGTCCTGAAGGCGCTATCACCGTTACTGAAGTCTAAATCATTTAGAAATCAGTTGGATGCAAGCCCATTCTCCCTGCGGGGGGAATGGGCTTCTCTTATTTTAGGAACGTACAATAAATAACTTGAACAAATTAATGTACCCCAAGGGCATTTCCTCCGGGGCATATTTTTTCCGTCTTCTGTGTTGCTCGTTGCTCACGTAACCCGTTATGCTCCCGCCTCGCGCCTTGAATACGAAAAAAACTCCTATTAATTTTTGTT
>JAYEOK010000315.1:0-7333 GCA_034722915.1 Thermodesulfobacteriota bacterium
GGGCATTCCTTCAAATCAGGCCTTGGTAATGGCGATATTGATGTACCTGAGGTCTCAATCCCCTCTGATCGGGGCATTCCTTCAAATACCTACCCTAAATTGCATTGTAAATCAGAATAATTGTAAAGAGTAATTCGGGCACGTCGCCATTTGGGACGTTTGGAAAATTTAAGATGGCTGTAAATTTCACAAAACTTCATATAACACACTAAGATTAATAAACATATATTCGCTCGGGCATCTCCTCGGCAGGCACACCAGCAAGCATCGGAGAATATACTGTAATGCCAACAAGTTGGGGCCGTCTTCGAGGCGAGTCCCGCCCCGGGAGCGGGAATTACCAAACATGCCCGAATTTTAAGATTGTCTATTTAAGCTGATTCATCCGGTTTTGAAGCTTTTGCCAAAGTTTATGGTTGCCTGCTTTAGCTTTCTTCTTTTTATCCCATTTCCATTTTTTAAACAATGGTACAAGGATTCTGCAACACGCAAGATCAAGTCCAGTTAAATCCAGATTACGATCAAAATTACCCGGCCCAGAAAATGACTTTATTTGCTCAATTATTGGATTGTCTGCAGCTGCGGTTTTGGCACTGTCTTTACTTCTCCAGTTAACCCCGGATGGTTTTAACCATTCTGTAATAAGGGCATCACGTTCCCCGTCCCATTTTTTAGGGTTTGCGTCAGCCACTCGGGCAGCGACATTTCTAACAGCTTCACCAACTTCATTTTCACTTTGATACTGCTGAAAATCCGAATTTTCAAGCACCTGTATTCTTAAGGCACCCCAATCCTGGATTGCATCAAGTTTTGGAAGGATTACACGCCATGGGTATTTTCGTAATTCTTCTTCTCTGGCCTGTTTTTCTTCTGCGGCCTTTTTCAGTTCCAACTCTTCAACTTCACGCAGATGAGCAAGTTCCTTTGCCTTTTCATGAAAAGCAATAATGACCTGTTGCTGCTCAGTCTCCCAGTTGTCAAAATCCTCTTTCTTCTTCTTTTCAAAAGCACGGATTTCCTCTTCGGTCATATCTGAGAGTGCCACCCAGCCAAAAGGTTTTAGAAATTTATGAGTGTTGGGGTTGTCAGATTCTGATGCTAACCAGATTGTGGTGGCATACTCTTTGTGCTTAGGTTTAACACCCGGCCCCTGCATGATTTTTATATTTCGATACCCGGCAACCGTTACACACTCCGCACCACTGTGACGGCCAACCCGCAGCAGACTAGAATCCGGTTGTGCATGAGTCACTACCTCTGAATCGCAGTTAATCCCCTGGAGACAAAGTTGTTCCTTTTCCAGCTCACCTCTGTAAAATCCGTTTAATGCATTTTTGATGTCTGCAAAGGTAATCTGGTTTCCCTGAGGAATTTTTGCTCCGGGATCGGGAGTCATTACGGTGATACTCCCCACAAACTCCGTACCCTCTTCAACCACTTCCATTATTTGATATGGCCCGCGAGCCTCTTTCTTTGATGGACGTTTTTTACGATTTATCCCATAGACAATACGTTGTGAGATATTTTTCACAGCTTGGAAATCTCCAATTTTGATCAATCGAAACGGATCAGTATCAAAAGTACCGCCGGCAAGAGTATCGTTCAATTCTTTGCCGGTTCTAACCCGTAGGCGCGGTTTACCTGCACTGCGATGATTTAACACCGCTGTACGGATGGCCCCTTTCAGAGCAGAACCGGGAATATACGGTGTCCCGTTCAAACGCTGGAAGGCTGTGCGGCCAACCTGGAAATTATTCAATTGCTTTTGAATATTCCTGCCACTGAGCTTCATGGTTTTATTATAATGCAGCACAAACGCATGAGAAACAGCAACTTTCCTGCCTCTGGCATGTTCTTTATTGCGGCGGTTAAACTTGTATATTTCAAGCAACGACTCAACACTGCCTTTTTTGCAAATTGCTGAATATTCATCCAGCTTGCTCTGCTCCAGCTGTCCCAGGAAATCAGCAGGCTCAAAGGCTATCAACTCCTGTCTCTCCTCATCCACGGTAAAGCCGGTGGGTTCGTAAACTTCATCACAACCGATATGGATGGGAGAGAGCACTTTCAATCGTAAATAATATGTTTTACTTTCCATTTTCTTCTCCATTAACAGGGCAGATACAGTGAATACCCCTGCACTACTGTTCGCGGATGGGCAGCCGAGACATCCCTCACCGCTGTACCGATATACGATTTAGCAAATATTTCCCTTTGGGCGCTTTGGGCGGGATACAAAACAGCGCCCTCGTCGGCCATGACCACTGGTTTTTTAAACGGGTTGGCAGAGCTTGCAAGGGTTGATCCATGTCTACCAAACCGGGTAAAAGGTGTGGCGTTGCATTGGACAAATGTCTCTTTTTGCGGAACAGACGGCCCAAGCGTATAGCACGCTGTGGTGTCATTATCTGCCTGCGGCCAGGACTGCTCTTCCACCGAGACAACAGAAAACCTTCCCAGTCCTGTACTGGCGTCTCTACCGTATCCCCAGCTGCCGATTCGTTCAAAGCCTGTTTGCAGACTTTCGGCGTCCATTGCTTCTTCATTTACAGCAACAAAAATAATCAGCTGCAATCCCGGCACAAACTGGAAATTATCGTGACTGAACGGGGCGAACTCACCACTTCCCGTTGTCATGGTCAGACGGTTAATGGAGTTATGCGCCTGCGTAACAGGAATACAAAGTTTTTGCTGCTCTTTGGCAAGAAGACGAAGCGGTTTGGCAGCAACTGGTTCCAGGTTCTCCAAAAACATGCTGAACAGATCCGTATCACTTTGCAGATTGTTTGCATCCACGTTGATTCGTAAATCCCGGTCAATCAGCAGCCACTTCTGTTTTTGGGCAAGTTTGTATCTTTGTATCTTTGCTCTACGTTCAAGTTTCGTTTCATCATCG
Source organism: Thermodesulfobacteriota bacterium (assembly GCA_034722915.1). Taxonomy (GTDB): domain Bacteria; phylum Desulfobacterota; class Desulfobulbia; order Desulfobulbales; family Desulfocapsaceae; genus Desulfocapsa. The sequence goes on from JAYEOK010000315.1 coordinate 2,897, forward strand.
GGTAATAAGCCTGATGGTCGGGCTATGGCGTAGAGTGTTGAATTGTCGCGCCTAAGAACCGGCCAGGCCGATGAAAATAGTGCAAAGGGATCGGAATCGTAACAGTCAATCCACTTATCAAGGCCTCCAGTCAGCAAATCCGGGGCTTCTGCTACCTGCCAGCAGAAATGCCCAAACAGGGTGTCACCTTTCAGCGGGGTGCCGAATGGTGACAAGGGTTGTATGGTTATCCCATATATTTTCATAACGTATCCTCTATCGGGGTTCCATTTCAGCCAAGGGGAGAAACAGCATTATATTTTTGCTGGAGACTCTCATCTGCAAATTGAAAACGGACTCTGCCATATCCGCGGCTACCTGATCCGCCCAGAGCATCAAGTTCAAGGAGTTTTACTCCCTGCAGAAGAAAATCGACAAGGTCTTCGTCGCCTTCCATCTCTTTTATGGAGAATGTGAAATCAAAGGACAGGCCGGCCGGGACTCTTTCGGTGAAACGGGGATTTTCAGCAATGCCTTTAATTCTGTTGATGGAGTTCTCCGATTTCACTTCGGTGAGGGGCCAATTTTTCGCCTTTGCAGCTGCCACACTTTCCCTGCTTAACGGGCAATCGGCAAAGGATCCGCGGGTGGGGCCAACTTCTATACTGTCATCACTATCGGCACCACTCATTCCAAAAAGATGGAGAATTTTCAGGGCTTCCTTTCTTTCATCATCACTGCTACTGCTCAGCACTTTTAGTCCAATTGGTTTTCCATCTGTTTTGCTCATCAGTCCCGAACGCATCTCAAGTAGTGAACGAATTTTTCCCTTTAATGATGAACCGGGGATGTAGGGCTCACGGGTATGGGGGTGGGTAACAACCGGGTTGTCGGTACCGCCGATGTGCATTTCTGTGTCTCCAGCTCCGATATGAAGTCCGGATTCGAGGATGATTCTGCCCTTTATATTTTTCAGATTTACAAGTTTCATGTTTTACTCCTTATATGTCTTTTAAATTAGATGGGTTAGCTGTAGATTTTGTAATACCCCATAAAGGCTTCCATATGGTTTGTAAAAACCATTAAATCCGCTGGAGTTTCCACCTGTTCGATACCCTGCCGAATGTGATTGACAAACCCTGTGGAAACCAATTTTCTGCCCTGGGCATATGCGGCCTTTGCTATCACCATATGCACCTGCGGCAAAAGCAGATTCCAGTCTGCATCCTCTGGTTGGGCAAGCGTATTCAAACGCAGGATCTCATCAAAAAATTTACGGAGCTGTGTTCCTTTATTCATTGACCGGCCACCCTCGTTGTTTATCTGCCTGGCAAACTCTTCTGCCTGTGTTGAGAACAGATGCGGATCAAGTGTTTTCTGTTCGCGATCTTTCCATAATTTCAATTCCATGTGATTCTCCTCGTATTGATTAAACAGCAGTGTTTTTTTTGATTTATCTTTTATCGTACAGCAGGTGCCAGAGTGGTATTTTGACCGCTGCGCCATAACTATCCATCCAGCTTGCCATCAGGCTGACATCCTGCACTGCACTGCTCCTTTTCTCACCTTTAAGGGATGAGTTGATATTCCTCTCAACGGAGTAGGCAAACATGGCTCTCCATTTCATGGCATTCAGGTCATCCAGGTGGACGACATCACTCTCTTTCGCCTCTTTTTCACGTCCGGCAAGACTAATAAGGTGATTAAAACGATACATCATGGCGCTGCTTATGAATTTTCTATCCAGCCAGCTCTGCATGGCCTCACGGTTTTCCAGAAGTGAATTGAATTTTTCCCACTTTACTGTCTGGCCGAACATGGTGATGGAATCCTTCTCCGGAGCATCTTTTGACTGTTCAAGCGCCTCTTCGGCTGATCCTGCAAGCTTATCCACCGGAACATGGGATTTATGCACAGTAATTCCTGCAGAAAAGCTTATCTGTTTATTTGCACAGACATACTCGGCAAAGCGTTCCCGCAGATATTGGGCGAGATATGCCATTGTATTCCACGGACCGATAAGGAAGAGATCATCGCCGCCCGCAAAGACCGTATAGACATCCTTAAATTCATCACTCCCAGCCAGCATATCTGGCAGATACACGGAGAAAAAAGCATCCAGCTGTCTGCTGAGTGTTGCTAACCGTGAAATGGTAAAACGTTTCCCCGGCAGGCCGCAGCTCATGAGCGACCCGAGATTATCCACATCCGCCTTTAAAACTCCCAGGGCTTCCGTACCGGCAGTACATTTACCTGAACTGTTTTTTGTTTTGGCCTTTAAGGCAATGTGGCCAAATGTCTTTGGTTCTCCAACCTTGATTTGATCTATCATACCAAGGCTTTTTTCTTCACTGCGTTTTCCATCAAGCAAACAGTCATCATCCTCGTCCTCTTTACGATAGAGCGGGACATATCCGTTGAGGGGGCGCATGGTTACATCAGAGAAAAGCGATCCATCCCTGTTGATATTGACCTGCCATACCTTCAACAGCGATGAATCCTCTTCGAATGCTGTATCTCCCCGAAACGTCAGCTGGTACTTGCCAAACAGCGGCACAAGAAGTTTCTTATTGGAGGTCGATGGTTCCCCAGCGTCATAGACAGCAAGGTGTTCGCTTTTCACAACCCAGGTGCCAAGCATGATATGGTCGCGACAGACCGAACAGGCAGCCCCACTGTTCTCACCGAGAATGGCATGATCTTTTGAAGCCTTCGGGGTGGCAGGTCTTTTCCCACACAACGGGCACAGGCCGAGTTCCGAATCAAAGGAGTCGAGATAGCCGGGTATTGCCCCGCTGTATTTTTCAAGACGCACTTTTTCAAGCTTTCTCTCCTGGATATTTGCCATATGTTTATCGTGCAGTTGTTCGTATTTCCCGCAATAAAACTGTGACGGTCTTCCGGGAGTCATGGCAATGCCAAGGGACGCCTGGCCGCATGAAATCCCAAAGAGCCAGTCATTAATACAGGATTCAACTGCTTTTATTTTTTCTTCGTTCTGTTTGCTTTTTGGAGCAATCAGGGTAAATTTCCCCGCAGCGGTAAAGACCACGGAAAGGGAGGTGAGATCCAGTTCCCGACAGAGCATATCCGCAGCAAGCTCAGCCATAATAGAAACGGCAAAAGATCTACCCCTGAGTATTTTTGACCTGAATTTCTTCATTTCACCGCCGGCGGAAAATATAAAATCCTGGATCCCGTAAAAATCACCCGTTACCAGCAGAAATTTTTCCTCACTGTTGTTCTTAATCGCTTTCTCATTAAGGCTATTATGCTGCAGATGATAGCCATATAATGCAGAAGCAAAGGCAGCTGTTGTGCGGCAATGATCGTACAGTGAAACATCGTGAACAACATCACTGACTCTGGCTGCGGGAATGAGCGCTGTACAGGTCTGCAGCAGGGAGTCGAAGTGATTGACCCATAATGCAATATCTGTGTTTCGATGCTGTAATCTGCCCAGTTGAGCCGAAAAGGAGTCGAACAGGTTTTTATATTCTTCAGTGGCATTTCCCTGCAGACTTTTCTCCGTTGCCTGCAGCGGAAAAATAGAGCCGGCAGAAAGAGGGGCCAGGGGATAACGATAGTGGAATTTTTTCCGGTCGTTAAACCCTCCATCTTTTTCAGGGTCAAGTTGTTCAAAAATAGGCAGTAGTCTGGTTTTCTTCACATCCTGAAATGCTATTTTTTCCCCTTTATCAAATGTATCTCTATCCAGTCCTGAACTGATGCGATCAGCCTGCGCTACAATCCATTGCATGGGCGTTTCAGGTTTATGATGCCCGGCAGCCAGATTTACGAAACTGTCGCCATCGCCCCATCCTCCCTTGTTCAGCTGCTCCGGCAACGTATCCGCAAATTGCTCAATAAATGCGGCTGAGTACAGAGCGTGGATATGGGTATGACGGTTGTTGTAAAACGGCTGGTATTGATCTGCATTATCATTGGAGTATTGCTTCGGGATCTGAATGCACCCCTGGGCAAATTTGCCGATGTCATGCATCAGTCCGGCAAGGCCTATTTTTAAAACTGTCTGTTTCATACATTTCTCCGTTTCTTTTTTAACTACATCTAAATCGTTACCGTTTGGATTATTTTCCATACAACAAAAGCGGTAGAGGGCAACATCATCAAACCAACAAGGATGCCGAGACAGCCCGGACCACCACTGCCTTTTTCGTTTTTTTCACAATCTTCATACAGAATATAATCAAGAGCATCGTCATCATCAAAAAGGTTGTCATCCATCTTCACCTCGCCTTTATTAATTATTACGGGCAGCAATGTACTTTTTTTATGGCATTTAAAAATGATCCTGCGTTACAAGCTCAATTCAGGAAAGGAGCCAGACTGCAGGTACGGACCAGATACGTTCATCCATTTTCTCTATTCTCGAAGAATTATTAACTAGTATCCCGACACCTTCCGCATCATCAGCCACATATTTTTTCAAATGTT
>JAYEOK010000316.1:0-24672 GCA_034722915.1 Thermodesulfobacteriota bacterium
TTAGGAGAATACAATGAAATTTTTCATTATGGGCGGAACCGGTTTCATCGGAGGCCCCCTGATAAGGCACATAAGCAGGGCTGGTCATGAAGTTACTGCCCTGGCTCGGAATGACTCTCGAGTGGAGTATCTACCGCCTCAAGTTATTTCTCTGGTTGACGATCCGTTAAAACCAGGAAACTGGCAAGAAATCGCTGGCCAGGCTGATGTTATCATCAATCTGGTAGGCAAACCGATAATGACAAGATGGACAAAAAACGCACGAAAAGAAATTTTAGAAAGCCGTATCCTTGCCACACGCATGGCAGTTGAAGCGATTCCCCTGGAAAAGGCTGGACGGATGACGTTGATTAACGCCAATGCCGTCGGATATTATGAGGGTTCAGGAAATACTTTTGTTACTGAAAAATCACCACCGGGCAATGGTTTTCTAGCTGAAATTTGCCAAAGGTGGCAGCAGGAAGCTGAAGCAGGGATCGAGAAAGGAGCAAGAGTGATCATTCCTCGTTTTGGGGCAGTGCTTGGCAAAGAAGGCGGTGCGCTAGCCCAGATGCTTCCACCTTTTCGTCTTGGCCTTGGTGGAAAATTGGGCAGTGGCAGGCAATGGTTTTCCTGGATCCACATGCACGATCTTATCCGGGCAATGCTTTTTGTCGTAGAAAACAAGAAACTTGCAGGCGTTGTGAATATGTGCTCCCCTGAACCGGTAACAAACCAAGAACTTACTCAAACGCTGTCCAAGGCACTCAACCGACCGGCCATACTTCCAGTTCCCGGAATTATATTAAAATTGGCCATTGGTGGTTCTGCTGAAATTGCCTTGAAGGGCCAGCGAGTGCTTCCTGAAGTCCTGAATCTTGCCGGTTTTACTTTTGATTTTCCATCACTTGAGGCGACCTTGAATCATCTTTTGAGAAGTGCCAGCTCTTCAGCGCCATAGTATTTGAGACAGGACAATATGAGTATCTGGTTTATGAAACAATCGGGAAACGTTCGGGTATGCTCCCCATTCCCCGTGAATTACTTGTTGCAATCTGTGTAAACATAAAAATATTGCTCGATCGTGCATAGTGTCGACAATCCATTGCCCTTTCCTTCCTGACAGTTTTTATCCACAGCTCTTATTTGTTGAGGAAAAGGGACAGTAGGAAAATGGGGAGCAAAACATAACCGGCTTAATTTTGATATCTGGCATGATATCGCTCAACAACAGTACGAACATATTGGGGATAATTTAATCTATCCATTTCAGACATGGCCTGCCGGAAAAATCCCGCTGCATCGCCTGGGAAATATTGAATCAGAGTTTTGTATGCAGACTCCATCAACTCCGGTGTATGAGTACGGGTGGCAATAATGGAGTAGTTCATAATCAAAATTTTCCAGGGATTATCGAGAACAGCACCTTCTGGTTCCGACTTTAATTCATCATTTGTGGCGTAAACGATGAAAGTAGCCACTTCATAAAGTGATTCCAAGCTCGTTTTGTCGTGTACTATATTGGCAGTCTGTGCCAGTGCAGTAACAAAAAACTCCAACTGATCAATAGACCCTTCATTGCGCACAATCCAGTATGCAAATGCCAGCGAAAAAAAATTATACATTCGTTGATGATCACCATTTTCCAAGGATTCAAAGTAAAGTTTTTCCAATAGATGCGAACCCAATTCCCCAATCTCCGTTATCATTTCTGCATTCAGATTATCGAGCGACTGGTTCGTGATGATATGGCTTAAATGATCGATCAAGGCTTCGATCTGTTCATCCAGTCCGGCAGGGCGAGCTTTTAATGCTGATTTCAATGTTTCCAGAACTTCAACGAGTCTGGTGTCATCAGACAAATTCTGAAAATAAGATACGGGGATTGATTCTGACATATTCCTGTACGTAAAGTTTGGATTGGTGAGATGATATTAAGCTGGATTATTTACCGTGATTTTGGGATTTAAGAAAGTGAGCAACGCCCTCTTTGAAGTTGTAATTTTGTCCTTTATTTTAAGTATATATTGTTCCTGTCAGCACAGCGCCCCCCCGAGGGAAGGGGGCGGATTCGCTGTGCTGCTATTTACACCTCAAGCAACAATTGCCTGTGGCTCACATAAATTCCCTTCTTCTATGGCAACACGGCCACAGCCACCACAGACGAACTTCATCTCCGAAAGTTTATCTTTACAGACATGCCTGGCATCCACCTCAGGGGTGCCACAGAAACTGCATTCCGATTTATCGTCACAAGGATTGCACAGATGCCCAGAAGCATCAGAAAGTGCTCCACAAGTTTTACATGTATATGACATAACGACCTCCTTATTTAATGCTGGTGTGAGCTTACTATCAGGGAAAATTCCCCATCAACAAATGGCTTATAAAAAGAAAAAGCCATTACTGTTTTTTCATTGTCCCCTTAACGATGCAGGGGCGTTCAGCCAAATGAATTTTTAATTACAACTTCATCTGGATCCAACTGTCCTGGTCGAGGCCAGGGTTCTTTCGTTCCCTTGCCAATTGCCACGAACATCGCGATCACATGATCACCTGGAAGCTTGATCAGTTCTGCAACTTTTTCAAAATCAAAGCCATCCATCGGGCATGAATCATAGCCCATTGATTTTGCAGCCAGCATTAAAGTTTGAGCTGCAATACCACAGGATCTCATGGCCTCATCTCTCTGAACCTGTTTTTTACCCCGATAGTACTTATCAATGGCCGGGATCATAAAATCCTGCACTTCTTTTGGTGCATTCACCCAATACCGGGCAGGTTGCTCCCATGCTTTCAAATTTGCACAAAGCACAATGAACAGCGATGTATCCGTTACCTGTTCCTGATCCCAGGCAACTTCCCTGATTTGCTTTCGCAACTTCGGGTCAGAGATAGTTACAAAACGCCAGTTTTGAATATTGAAAGCAGTGGGAGAGAGTAGCGCTAAAGAGAGGAGTTTCTGAATCTCATCATCACTCATCTGATGGTTCGGGTCATAGTGTTTGACAGATCTTCGACCACTAATTGCTTCTTCAGTTTGCATGTAGATTCTCCCTTGACACGTATTAAATGACAGGCCTGACAAGTATCTTGTAAACCTTTAATTTCATACTCTATTCCAATGTAAACCGTTTCAGGGAAGCGGTTCAGATGTGTAAGCGATATTGGCCTCTTCCGACTTGTATCGATTCAGTATTTTATCTCCCCGTACATCTTCCACCCAGTTCGGGTTCAGAAGTAAGGACTTACCGCTGAGTACAATATCGGCGTCCTTCAGAGCATCCTCAGCACTTACGCGATCATATATGCCTCCGCATATCATAATGGGAAGCTCAGTAACTTCCCTCGTCAGCTGTGCCATGTTTTTATCGGAACCAAGGGCCTTCTGCTGGTATTCGTAGGTGGAAACGGAAATAGCATCGATGGGTTCATTTGAAAGAAGCCTGATGATTTGCTGGTATTCCTCTTTTGTGTCAAAAAGAGAGACTTCCATGTCCGCAACACCCCAGTTGGAAATCCTGAATATCAACAGGCGGTCATCCGGAACCACCTTATCTACAGCCTGAATCACTTCATGGGCAAAGCGGTAGCGATTTTCCACTGATCCACCATAGCTATCCGTACGCTTGTTCGAATAGGGTGACAAAAACTGATTGATAAGATAGCCATGGGCGCCATGAATTTCAATTCCATCAAAACCGGCCTCAACTGCCCCTTTAGCGGTCTCCACAAATCCTGCGATGACATGTTCAATATCAAAGCGGCTCATGGTTTCCGGCATAGGATACGGTGACTCAGTCATCGGATTGTCCTGTTTAGGGGTGATAGCGCTGGGCGCTATGATACGGTTTGCCGGGTTCACTTCAGGCCAGGCCATGCGTCCGCAATGAAACATCTGCATGATTGCAAGAGCACCTTGTTTTTGTATCTCTTCAACAACCGGCCTCCATGCATCTATTTGCGGCTGGGCCAGCATCCGCGCCTGGCCGGGATAACCCTGGGCACTTTCATAGTCAGTAACAATTGCTTCAGTGTAGACCAGGCTTACACCATTTTTTGCCCGTCGAATCAGAAAATCAAGCACGTCCTGACGTGGTATGCTGTCTGCAGCAGCTGACATCCTTGTCATTGGTGCCACACCGATACGATTTTTCAGCTGAAAATCTTTTATTTGAAACTGTGTGAAGAGCTTGTCCGATTTCATAATAAAACACCTTTTCTTTAAGAAGCTAAGTCCTTCTGTTCCAGCCCTGCGTCGGATTCAGCGTTTTCTTTGAGTACTTATCGATTATGATGATTATTGTAAAATATGACACCATGTGGTATTCGTCAAGTCGGATAATATTTGATTTCCTGATAAATCAAGTCATTTCTGCAGGTAGTGGATAGTAAATATTCGGCTAGCACCCCATCTTCGCCCGATCCAGCTTTTTCGCATATGAACCAATATAGCTCAGAAGCTGGCTTGAGCGAACCTGGGGCGCTATCCAAACATTTACAATTGACGGGTTGTAGCACTAATTTCCCTCAACCCGAATATTTACAGTGGATAGTCTGAATACTTTCTATTAACAGGAGAATGGATATGAAATTACAAGAACAGATGGATACGTTTAAAAAAAGTTTTGTTGAACAGGCACCTGAAGAAGCACTTAAAATCATGAATCGTGCAGGTGAGCAATTACGTGACTCAGGCCTTGCCGGCCAGGCGGTTAAAGTTGGTGACAAGGCTCCAGATTTTTCACTCAGCAACACTTCAGGACCTGAAACCAGCTTAAGCGAACTTCTTGCAAACGGCCCGGTTGTTCTGAGTTTCTTTCGGGGCAGGTGGTGACCATTCTGTAATATGGAGCTGGATGCTCTGCAGAAAATCACAGACGAAATAAACAGTCTTGGCGCAACACTCGTAACCATTTCTCCGCAGCAAATCAAACACAACCTTGCCATGCAGCAGGAGAAAAATTTGAAATTTAAAATGTTGACTGATCCGGGCAATACAGTTGCAAAGAGCTACTGCCTTGTCCATCAACTACCCAAGGATTTACAGCAAGTATACATGCAGTTTGACCTGAATCTTCCCATGTACAACGATGACGATTCGTGGACCTTGCCGCTTACAGCCCGTTTTATCATCGATCAGGAACAAACAATTCGTTATGCTGAGATCAGTGCGGACCACACTATCCGGCCGGAACCTGAGGAGACGCTGAACGCACTGAAAACAATATAAAAACGAAAAATTTTGGCCAAAGGATTGCCCTGTTTACTATGGAGTAAACAGGGATCAATTTCCTACCAGTTTTCACCAAACAGTTCAAAATGGGCCTGGGCATGATCGCAAGCGGGGCACACACCAGGCGCGTCTTCGCCTGTATGCAGATAGCCACAGTTACGACAGCGCCAAGTTGTATTATTTTCTCCCTCTCGCTTGAAGACCCGTCCTGCTTTAATATTTGCAGCAAGATCCCTATAGCGTTTTTCGTGTTGTCTTTCTGCCACGGCAATGGAGAGGAATACTGAAGCAATATCTGCAAACCCCTCTTCATTTGCTGTCTTGGCAAACCCCGGGTACATTATTTGCTGCTCGTATTCTTCACCGGCTGCAGCAGCGAGCAGGTTGTCAACGGTGGGACCAATTACTCCAGCAGGAAAGGAGGCGGCTACTTCCGCGTCACCTCCTTCAAGCATTTTAAACAATCTTTTGGCGTGTTCCTTTTCCTGGTTGGCTGTTTCCTCGAAGATATGCGATATCTGAACATATCCATCCTTTTTGGCCTTTGAAGCAAAATAGGTGTAACGGTTACGAGCCTGAGATTCACCGGCAAAAGCAGTGATGATATTTTTTTCTGTCTGGCTTCCTTTAAGCTGTGTCATTGCTTGTTTCTCCTGTTTTAAATTGAGCTGCCTGAATAGTTCATGAATCTTCTTCCTCTTTACCGAACTTATACAGCCCCTCGGCCAGTTCTTTCAACTTGTTATCCACGAGACAATTTATGGTGTTTTTCGGATAACTACCATCTTCCAACTGATTTTTTCCCCCTGACATGTTGGGCAAATATCTTTTGTTCTCTGTTCCATGGTTACCACCTTTGAAAAAAATCTTTTCAAATAAAAGCTTCAAAACGTCATCCCGAAACTGATCCGGGATGACGTTTTGAAAGCTCTCGGAATTTCCACAAGCCTATTAAAATTGCTGTCCTTCAATATTCTTTTTTAACTGTGCTATCTCAAGGCCCAAAGAAACACATTGTTTTCCATCCATACATGTATCAGCATCCGGTACATCAAGATAATGTTTTAACTCGTGCTCGTCTTTTTTGAGATCGACAACCCATAACTTTTTTTCCTTATCATAGGTAACATCAACATCAATGCCACAAGCACCGATATCAGGATAGAGTGAAGTTATTTTTTCGCATAGTTGCTTGCTATCGTGCATAGCTTACCTCCTGTTTCTGTAGATATAATACCCCTTAGGCTTTCCATAACCCATGCAGGTTACAGTATTCCCGGGCGGTTATTGAATCCGCATCGATCAGAAAAACAGCTTCCGCGACCATACCGGGGCTGAGAAATTTTCGAAACACCCTGTTGTCTTCAGTAATTGCCTCAATCCATTCAATATAATGTTTTTCTTCCATTGGGTGAGGAACACTGCCAACCGTTACCTTAAATCCGCCCTCAATTTTTTCTATGACAGGCACATGCTTCTCTTGGGCTGCATCAACCGTATTCTCCTCAACATGTGTCATGTTTTCTCCACAACATACAAGATCACTGCCACCTCCATGAAGCACTTCAACAATGTTTCCGCAAAGTTCACATTTATACACTTGCATTTGCTCCGGCATACTATACACCTCCTGTTGGATTGATATAATGGCTCTCTGGCCACACTGCACCTCAAGAGCCAGAAACTACTGAATAAGGCGATAAGGATACGCCCGTTTAGTCCATTGATTTTCAGGATATTTATCCTGTAAATACTCATACGCTTCTTTCAGCGGTTTTGGATCGCTGGTGCTTTTATAAAGGCTGACCCCTCTCTGAAAAATGGCTTCAGGGGCAGAATCACTTTCTGAGAAATCTGATACAATATTTTCGTAACTGCTGAGCGCTTTTTTGAAATTATTGCCATTAAAATGCAAATTACCAATACCCAGCAAGAGAGAAGGTATCAGCTCATCAGCACCCATAAAGCCTACCGTTCGATGATGTTCATTCCCTTCCTGATCAAGAATGAGTAAAGCAGGCGTCCACGTTACTTTGAAATCTGATGCCATAGGTTGCTGGTCTGAGGCAACCTGTAAAGGAACTACGTTCTGATGAATAAATTCAATGACTGCTTCGTTTGGATACGTACCTGCATCCATCTGTTGACAGCCAATTCATTGAGGATTGAAAAAATCCAGGAAAATTGGTTTTCCTTCATTTTTTGATCGTTCAAGTGCTTTGACCAATTCTGTTTCCCAATTAACTTTCTTTTCCATAGCCCATCCTCCTTTATGTTTTTTTTAAATGTTAATATCACTCAAAATTCTACTGGAGTAAAAAAGAAAACAAATCGTCCTTTTTCAACATCCACCTTAAGGCTTGCTTCGTGGTTAAGCGCGTAATACACATACCCTGGCACGCCAGACGGATCATCGGATTCAGTTGCGTGTTGAGGCGATTCGAAATCGCGATCCCGGTCATACCATGACATCAACATGAAATCGTCCATGTGTTTAAGAGCCTCTTCCTTTGCCAGTTCCGTGGCCTCAAGATAATCTTTAAGCGGTGCTTCGGGATTTAATTCAACAATAGTCACACCAGATAAGTCAGAATCAGGTTGTGTGCAGGCAGGCCCATCTGTTTTTGTAGTCTCTTGTGTCATTTTATTTCACCTTTAAGATTGTGTTTCCGTTACTATACAAACTCACAATCTGGGGTCAATATTACCAGACCCACCGCAATCAGGCGTATAGCAGGTAATATTTTTAAAATCGCATTTTTCGCTGCACTCCGGACACTCTTTCGGTAGGGTGGCGGCAGTAAAAGTAAAAGCGCATTTGCCGCATTTCCAATGGGTCAAATGAGCATCAGGACCTATATCCCCGGGGAGCTTTCCATCGACTGTCTGGCTGCCGAGTATGAATTCCGGTTTTTGTCTTTCTGTTTTCATAGTCAATTTCCTTTATTGAAAAGAATAAAAAAAAGCCGGATCGCCTTTTCTCAAAGGCAACCCGGCTGTCTTAAAAAAGATCCAAGGCTTTCCGTTCTCGTCTTGCGACGGCTTCGGCTTTTTCTATGGAATATGATTAGTGCTGATGTTACCTAAAGAGTACAGCACAGTGTGGTATGTGTCAAGATGTCCCATGAATTCGGACAGGATATTGCGATGGGCCATTTCTCTAACACCGGTAAACGATAAGTGAGGCCGGCACTCAGTTCAGTACCCCCTCGAGGGGTATAAGTGCCTTGTTGGTATATCCAACTTGCCAACATTAAACGAACTTTTCATTTTCTTGCTTTTTATGACAGCTTTTGAGGAGTAAGGCACTATATGCCTGTGCTTATTTTTTCAAAATGCCTCGATTTGAGAAGAAATGCCTATTCTCGGACAAGCTCCTGGCATTTTCACGGATTGCTGTACCTGTTCCCAACTTGGTCTTGCTGCTGTTCTCCTCTGCTTTCACCTATACACTGCAAAGGCTGTCCACTCTCCTTGTCACTGAGAAGAATCAACAGTTTTAAAAAGTCTCTTACTTTTTTCATAACATGCTGTTAGAATAACATAACTTTACCATAGCTCAGGAGACTTTGACATGGATCAAAAAATCCGTATTGTACTGATTGACGATGACCAGGATGCCTGCGAGTTACTGAAACTGCAGCTTGAAAACACCGGACGAATGAGTGTAATTTACAGTACCAGCAGCGAAGAAGCCATGACCATTATCGGCCGTGAACTCCCGGATATCGCCATCCTTGATGTTAATATGCCTGGCACCCACGGTGTTGAAATTGCCTCAACGCTGGCCGCAGATGCAAAAACCTCAGCCATTCCCATTCTCTATCTTTCCGGCATGGTTACGCCCGGCGAAGTACAGAATATCCTAGCTGCCGACAAGAAACCTTCTATTATATCCAAAGGCTCTCCCATGGAAGAACTTATTGCGGCAATCGATACTCTCACAGCCTCCTGAATCCAGCACATCCCTTGCCTCCAGCAAAAAACAACTCTGCACGTTTTGTCGCAATAGAGAGTCTTTGCAGATTGCAGAAAAGCCGAAAACCTGTAACCGGCATATTCAACAGTGTCCTGACGGCATATCCCCTGGAAAGCAATGACCGTCAACTGGCAACCAATATTATCTATGGAGTTCTACGCAAGCGGGATTCACTGGATTGCATGCTGCAACACCTCTGCAGGCAGCCACTAAAAAAATTAAAGCCCTTTGTTCACCAGGCCCTGCGCACTGGACTTTTCCAGATCCTTTACCTGGATCGTATCCCGGAATCAGCGGCTGTTAATGAGTCTGTAAAGGCGGTGCAGACCGCACGCCTTCCTAAAAGACTGCAGGGATTTGTCAATGGTGTGCTTCGTAATTCCATTCGCAAACGAGACGAGTTACTTAATCTTCTAAAAAATCCTGAACAGCCAATCCTCAATCACCCATTGTGGCTCTATAAACGCTGGGAAAAACAATACGGCAGAGAAGAGGCAATCCGTATCTGCGAACAAAACAACGAACAGGCGGTTTTCAGTCTGCAGGTCAATTCCTGTGCCACTGACCGGAATACTTTGCTTGAAGCACTACGCAAAAAAAAGATTAATGCCTGCAATGGACAATACTGCGACGCCACACTGATACTTACTGATTTCCACGGAGGAGTCAGCAGACTTCCCGGATTTAATGAAGGTCTTTTCCAGGTTCAGGATCAGGGGGCACAGCTTTTAACACGCCTCATTGGCCCAATGGTTCAAGAGGGAGAATACCTTGATGCCTGTGCTGGTGTGGGTGGCAAGACAAGTGTTCTCGTCCAGCTCGCCGCCCCTTTGCGGGCCAGAATATCAGCTGTGGAACCGGACGTGATGCGACAGGAAAAGTTCAAAGAGAATATGAAACGACTGCACCCCAAGCTCAGGCTCCCTCTTTTCCCGGGCAGCCTGCAGGATTTTGCAGTGTCAAACAGCAAGCGCTTTCATGGTATTCTACTCGACGCACCCTGCTCCGGTACTGGTGTCATCCGCCGACATCCTGATATTCGCTGGAACAGAAGGGTAGAAGACTTTGACCAATACCAGAAAACCCAACTTGATCTTCTACACACAGCAGCCACCCTTCTCCGCCCGCAAGGCGTCCTTGTCTATGCCACCTGTTCCCTTGAGGAAGAAGAAAATGAACAGGTCATTGAACAATTTTTGACTCATAACCCTGATTTTTCACTGGAAAACTGTACATCATCCCTGCCCTCCACTGCACATACTTTTGTGACTAAAGGATGCTTTGCTCCCCTGCCTGGGCCTGAGATTGATGGTTTTTTCAGCGCCAGCTTGATCAAACTAGGAGCTTGTCCGAGAATAGGCATTTCTTCTCAAATCGAGGCATTTTGAAAAAATAAGCACAGGCATATAGCTGATATTCCGAGCATTATTTTTTCAAAATAACGAAGAGTTGAGGAGAAAGGGCACTTGTACCCGTAGTTTGGGTGTTCTCGGACAACCTCCTAGCCAGATAAAGGATGACTTAGTACTTTTCAATGAAGATAAATACCTGCTATGGTATACAGACGAGCAGTTTTTATTTTCATTTATCAAAATTTAACAGGACACTATGGCTGAGATACGAAGCACACTGGATATGGTTATGGAGCGGGCAGCAAGGATGGCAGCACGCGCTGAAGATGTTCCCGCAGAGCAGGAAATAGAACAGCGGGGTATGCGCCTTGTAGCAGAATTTCTCGAGGGAAAGCAATCAGGCCTGATGGAACTGCTGCAGCAGGAACCATCTGCTGATCAAATGGCAATGCGCCGGGGTATGGCAAAAGCATTACTGCGTAATATTGTTCTTCCCCGGGATGAATTTCTCATGAAAAGCAGCTCTACCGCACTCTCCGGTCTCCTTGATCTGGCCGGACAGGCAGGTGATGTGGAGTCTGTTTGCACTGAACTGCAGCAACTCCTGGAACAGTACTCCCAGCATAAAGATCAAACCAAACAACAACTGGATGATGCCATCCGTGCCCAACTTGCACAGCAGCTTCAGACACAGATGGGTGAAGGTGCCGATCTGTCTGCCATAAATCCAACCATGCATCCCCAGTACCAGAAGGAATGGGAACAGGCCAAAAGCAACCTGAACGAACAATACACCCAGGCATTTGACCAGCGTAAAGAAATTCTCATGCAACGGTTTTCCTGATGAGCACTGCAAAACGCATACAAAAAATCCAGTCACGGCTGCGCAGAAAAAAAATCGATGCAATCCTCATCACCCAGCCCCACAACAGACGCTACCTTAGCGGCTACACAGCAGCAGACCACGACATTGGTGAAAGCTCCGGTGTTCTCCTTATTCCGGCACGCAAATCGCCTCTGTTACTCACTGATTTTCGTTTTCAAATTCAGGCTGAACGTGAAACAGAAGACATGGGTGTCATGCTCTACCACAAGGGCCTGCTCCCCCTTTTAAAGGCATTGCTCCCTGATCTTGGCATCACAAATCTGGCCTTTGAAAGCCATTACACCTTACATTCTGCTGCTGAAAAGCTGAAAAAAATGGCAGGCAAACTCTCCATCACTCTTGTTCCCTTAAGTGGGATGGTGGAAGAGATGCGCATCATCAAGGATGAAGACGAAATTAAAAAACTGCGACGTTCTGTTCTGTTAAACGAAGAAGTTTTTCAACAGATCTATAAAACCATCGCTCCCGGGCAGACCGAAATCGATATTGCCCTGGCGCTCGAATCCACAATGCGTAAAAAAGGAGCAGAATCTCCCAGTTTTGAAACTATTACCGCTACTGGAACACGCAGCGCCCTGCCCCATGCCGTCCCCGGAGATGTAAAAATCGTGAAAGACCAGCCCCTGATGATTGATATGGGTCTCATCCTTGACGGCTACTGTTCTGACATGACCAGAACCTTTGTTCCCGGAAAAGCTGATACAAAATACCTGGAAATCCATCGCCTGGTACGTAAAGCCCAACTCGCGGCCACCCGAGAAATCCATGCTGGTATCAGTGCTGCAGCAGTGGATAAAATTGCCCGTACTGTCATTGCTGAGGCCGGGTATAAAAAATATTTCGGCCATGCCCTGGGCCATGGAGTAGGACTTGCCGTGCACGAAGAGCCACGTCTCTCTTCTCGCAACCGTAAACACCTGAAAGCAGGGATGATCGTCACTGTCGAACCCGGCATCTACCTGCCGGACTGGGGAGGCGTGCGCCTGGAAAATATGGTTGTTGTCCGTGAAGATAGTTGCGAAGTCCTGAATCAGGATACGACCTGGCTTGACATCTAACACCGGTAAACGGTAAGTGAGGCCGGCACTCTTTTCAGTACCCCCTTGAGGGGTATAAGTGCCTTGTTGGTATGTTCAACTCGCTAACTTTAAGAGAACTTTTCATTTCCTTGTTTTTTTATGACAGCTTTTCAGGAGTAAGGCACTAACAACCCCATAAGGGGGTTAAGTACCTTCACCAATTTTTTTCTGCAAAAAAATGAAAAAACATAAATATTTTGTCCTTGATACCAATGTGCTGCTTCACAACGCAGACTCTCTCACCTCCTTTGCAGATAACTCTGTTGTTCTCCCTATGACAGTCATTGAAGAACTGGATGGATTCAAACGGCAAAATGACGAACTGGGACGTAATGCCCGCCACGTCATCCGGCAACTCGATCGACTTCGTGCTCTCGGTACTCTGAAGGACGGGGTAGCTATGGAAAACGGCGGGGTTCTACAAATTACAGTTGAAAAACGAGATATGCCCGGTGCACTTCTTGATATGAGTGTCGCTGACAATCGTATCCTGGCAGTGGCCAACAGTCTTCACGAACAAGGAAAGGAGGTCATTTTTGTCTCAAAAGATATTAATGCCCGCCTGAAAGCCGATGCCCTTGGTATTGCTGTTATGGATTTTGAAAAGCAGAAATGCAATGCCGATGACCTTTATACTGGATGGAGACAGGTCTCAGTCCCGGGAGAGATGATTGACCGGTTTTATAAAGATAAAACCTTGAAAAGAAATGATTTTAAATTTTATCATAATGAATTTATCCTGCTCCAGGACGAACACAATCCCAAACATTCTGCTCTTGGCCGTGCAACGGGGCCTGAAATCCTGGCACACCTCAGTTCCACGTCTGAGTACGCATGGAATATCAAGCCCAGATCCAAAGAACAACGCATGGCTCTGGAGCTTCTGCTCAATCCTGAAATCAGTCTGGTGACTTTAATTGGCCAGGCCGGAACAGGAAAAACGCTACTGGCTCTGGCGGCCGGCCTTGAATGCGTACTCCACAAAGAAAAATACGAGCGTCTTCTGGTTTCCCGACCGATTATCCCAATGGGAAAGGATATCGGCTACCTCCCCGGTACCAAGGATGAAAAGCTCACTCTCTGGATGCAACCTATTTTTGATAACCTGACCTATCTGATGCGCCATCAACGTCAAAATGACGATGATGAAAATGTACAGCAAAAGGTTGCTCAACTGCTCAAAAACAAACAGGTGGAACTTGAAGCGCTCACTTATATCCGTGGACGATCAATTCCCCGTCAATTTGTCATTGTGGATGAGGCTCAAAACCTGACGCCCCATGAAGTCAAAACCATTATTTCGCGGGCTGGTGAACATACCAAAATGGTCTTCACCGGAGATCCTCAACAGATCGACAACCCCTATCTTGACTCTTCTTCCAATGGCCTCTCCTATGCAGTTGAAAGATTGAAAGGACATGGTATATTTGGTCACATAACATTGAGCAAAAGTGAAAGAAGCCCCCTGTCTGCTATAGCCGCAGATTTCCTATAAAACCATAACCCTACAAAACATACTATGCGCCAATTCGTCGTCGATGATCTGTCCCCCATGGAGCGGGACAATATAGACTCTTACCTTAAACGCAATTTGAAACAGGGCCCCATGCTTGGGCTTTACTGGATCGTTCTGCCGGAAGAACTCCTTACTGATACCCAAAAAGAACACACGGATTGCAGCCCTTTTTATTTTGGAGTTGAAGTGAGAAAAGATGCTGTCTATTTTGAACTGCTGGTGAGAAGTAATGCACATCTGCATTGTGATTGTATTGCCCATGCCACCTCTGAGCAACGTCAGTATGTCCTTGATTTTCTTGATACCATGCTTGATGAGGAACAAATCAGATCCTGACAAACCTGCTCCCCCCTAAAGCGACACTCTAAAAAAACACCTCAGAAATAATACGGAGAATTTATGAACACATCTGTTGATTCCACACCCACTTTCATAGAAGCCACCTATAAAAGGATGGATGCAAACATAGCAATTGTCCGTTCGCGACTGAACCGCGCCCTCACCTATGGTGAAAAAATCCTGTACGGACACCTGGATAACGCAGCAGAAGCAGAGCTTGAAGCCGGCAGCTCCTATATCCAGACCAGGCCCGATCGTATTGCTCTCCAGGATGCCACAGCTCAAATGGCAGTTCTTCAATTTATGCTGGCTGACAAGGATAAAGCAGCAGTTCCGGTAACGGTGCATTGTGATCATCTTATTCGGGCCCAGAAAGGGGCTGAAAGTGATCTCAAAATTGCCATGGTGGAAAACAAGGAAGTCTATGATTTTCTCTCTTCTGCATCCCAGCGTTATGGTTTCGGCTGCTGGCTGCCGGGTGCCGGCATAATTCATCAGGTACTTATCGAACAGTATGGCTTTCCCGGCTTAATGATGCTTGGAACCGACTCCCACACTCCACATGCAGGTGGACTTGGAGCCTTTGCCTCTGGAGTTGGCGGCGCAGATGCTGTGGATGTGATGGCAGGACTGCCCTGGGAAGTACTGCATCCTAAATTTATCGGTGTTCATCTTACCGGTGAGCTTCAGGGCTGGGCGTCCCCCAAAGATGTGATCCTTAAACTTCTTGGAATGCTCACCTGCTCCGGCGGTACCAACCGTGTTTTTGAATACTTTGGTACAGGCGCTGATACTATTTCCTGTACAGGAAAGGCCACCATCTGCAACATGGGTGCAGAATTTGGTGCCACCACCTCCACTTTCCCGTATGATGAGCACATGGCTGCCTTTCTTTCGGCCTGTAACCGTGAAGATGTCGCCAATATGGCAGATAAATATGCCCATCTGCTACGAGCCGATGATGAAGTGCTGGCAAATCCTGAAGACTATTTTGATCAGGTGATTGAAGTCGATCTCTCCACCCTGGAACCTTATCTGGTTGGCCCACACTCTCCTGACCGCGCTTCCACTGTAGCCGATATGGCACAATACGTGGAAGATGGAAATCATCCCAAAAACATTACATACGCGCTTGTGGGATCGTGTACAAACTCTTCCTATGAAGATATGGGCCGCATCGCTGTCATGGCAGAACAAATTGCTGCCAAGGGTGCCAAACTGAAGATCCCTGTGCTCATCAGCCCCGGCTCGGAACAGGTTCGGGCAACCATTGAGCGGGATGGCCAGCTTGCAAAACTCGAAGCCATTGGCAGCACACTCCTTGCCAATGCCTGTGGTCCCTGTATTGGTCAATGGAACCGTGAAGGTATTGAGGAGGGCTTTTTGAACTCTATTGTGACGTCCTACAACCGGAACTTCCCAAAACGAAATGACGGGAACTCCGGAACCAGTGGTTTTATCTGCAGTCCGGAGACCTGTCTTGCCTATGCCATGACAGGAAGCTTTGCAGTCAATCCCTATACTGCTGAGTACGCAGCTGCAGATGGCTCCACCTTCACCCTCACTCCTCCCGGAAAGGTGGATGAGGTTCCTGCCCTGAAAATGATGCCTGATGAGGAAGGTTTTCTGGCGCCAATCGATGACAATACCAGTGTCACGGTTCAGGTCTCTCCCGAGTCAGAACGACTGGCCCTGCTCAAGCCCTTCGAATCATGGAATGGAGAGGATTTTAAAGGACTGCCGCTGCTTCTTAAGGCAAAAGGTAAATGTACTACAGATCATATTTCTCCCGCAGGCCCCTGGTTACGTTTCAGGGGACACCTGGATAATATTTCCAACAACATGTTCAGTGGTGCAGTCAATGCTTTTACCGGGGAACCGGGAAATGCAAAAAACCAACTCACCGGTGCCTCGCAGCCTTACCATGAGATTGCCCGCTCCTATACTGCAGCTGGCAAAAACTGGGTCGTTGTCGGAGATGCAAACTATGGAGAGGGATCATCACGGGAACATGCGGCCATGAGCCCGCGCCACATGGGAGGCAGGGCAGTAATTACACGATCCTTTGCTCGAATCCATGAAACCAACCTGAAAAAACAGGGCGTCCTGCCACTGACTTTTGCAGACTCTGCTGATTATGACCTGGTTCAGGAAGGGGATACTGTGGATCTTACGGGCATTGCTGAGATTGCTCCCGGCTCTTCCATCACAGCACGTTTTAATCATGACGATGGCACTTCTTCAGAAATACAATTGAACCACTCCTTGAACAAGGAGCAGATTGATTGGTTTAAGGCTGGATCTGCCTTAAATTTTTTGAGGGGATAGCAAAAACAATTAACAAACTGACAGGGCTCCGAATTCGTCTGATTGATCTTTGCCGCCATATAAGCGGCAAAGATCGAACGGACAAAGATGAAGTGCTGTTGAACTGTTACTCAGTCAACAACTTCCATTTCCCTTCCGCAACAAAGAGGAACGGCATCTCCGCCCTTTAACTTCATATACTTATTACAGATTGTGCAGATAACCGTACACTCTTCCACTGCATGATCATCAGTATATGCAGTGGTTGCCGACACTCCTTCGATATGAAATCTGGCAAGATTCTGCTTGGATGGGATATACTCTCCGATGGCAGTCATTCGCTTATTATCGGCAGCACAATCAACAACGACTCTCCACAAAGTTTCCATGGAAGCCGTTTCCTGCTCATTTTCCGGGAGAAACTCAACTATATTCTTGTCTATCTGTATTTTCATAACTTTCCTTTAAGCTGATTATTTTGCCTTAATTGCCTGTCCAACCTTACGGCCAAGCGCTACACACTGATCGAAATCAGCATCTTCGGGTACATACTTCACCTTAAGGCCATCATCAACAATATCAAACTTCATATCTGTCATTGATTCATTGAGCAGCTTCACAGACTCACCTGACCAGCCAAAAGAACCAAAGGCCGCGCCAATTTTATTTTGTGGCCTCAAACCACGCATATACATAAGAAATCCTGCCATCCTTGGCAGCAAACCGTTATTCAATGTCGGGCAGCCAAGTATAATCGCACTGGCATTAAGCACTTCACGCATAACATCACTGCGGTGGTTATAGCGAAGATTAAGCAGCTGGTAAGAAATACCTTCATCCTGCAATCCAGCACCTACTCTTTTAGCCATCTCTTCAGTCGAATGCCACATGGTATCGTAAATAACAAGGGCATTTCCATCACTCTTTCCCTGGCTCCATTTATCATAAGCCTCTAGAGCCATACCAGGATTTGTACGCCAGATAACGCCATGATCCGGAGCAATCATTTTGATCTCCAGATTCATCTCTTTGACCTTGGCAATTAATTTCTTCACCAGTGGTGAATACAGGGTCAGGATATTGGCATAATACTTTGTCATTTCTTCAAGGAGAATGGCTTGATCCACCTCGTCATCAAAGCGCTCGCTGGTTCCAAGATGCTCTCCAAAGGCATCAGAAGAAAAGAGAATTTTGTCTTCCACAAGATATGTAAACATGGAATCAGGCCAATGCAGCATTCGTGTCTCAAGAAAAGCAAGGGTCTTGGCTCCAAGACTCACATCTTCACCCGGTACGGCGATCTGGTAAGGCCAGTCTTTCTGATGAAAATGCTGAAGCAGAGCTTTTTCACCCATTTTTGAACAGATGATCTTTTCCGGTTTTATCATATCTACCATATCCGGCAGACTTCCGGAGTGATCCATCTCCACATGATTGACCACGATGTAATCGATCTTTTCAGGATCAACGATCTCTTTAATCCTGGCCAGCATATCGTTTTTCAACGATTTTTTCACAGTATCAATAAGTGTAATCTTCTCATCCATGATGAGAAAGGCATTATAGGTGGTACCTCGATTTGTGGAATATCCGTGAAAATCACGAACATCCCAGTCTATGGCACCAACCCAGTATACATTTTCGGTAAGTTTGACTGGATTCATGGTTCTATCCTCCGGCTGAATTTGTTAAAAATTTATTATTTCAAAACCGCTTTCAATATATTTTACCATTCCCGGATGCCCTGACATATCGTCGAGCAGAGGAAGGCCTGTTTTTTCTATATTTTCTAAAACATTCATTTTCATGGAGCAGGCCCGGCATACCCCTTCGATCAAGCCGGCTTCTTTGGCCTGGATAAAGAGGCCGTGAAGAAAATGCTCTGTCTTGATAATTTCTGGAATCAGGGTGGTTGCCTCACCTTCAACTATAATTTTACATTCATGCCCGGCAGCCTGCATTTCGAGTCCATTCAACAGCACATGGATAAAACACATGGGCTGGCCCTGAAAGGCCACCAACAAAACCTTCTTCATCTATATACCCGTTTTTCAATAATTTTCAAGGTCATGACGGTACAACAAACTGTCATGCAAAAAAGAAGGGGTATCAAAAGATACCCCTGTAACACATATTACACTTCGGAAAACTCATCTTTACCTGCCCCGCAGACAGGGCATTCGTAGTCATCCGGAAGATCCTCAAAGGGTGTGCCTGCAGCAATTCCTGCGGCATCATCTCCCACAGCCGGATCATATACATATCCACAAATATCACATCTATACTTTTTCATACCACTCTCTGCTCCTTCTGTTTCAGTTTGTGCAGGATGGCCGGCTGCTGTATTTTCTGCGTGAACAGAACCGGGCCCTGCCAAAGGTCTAAACGATTTCACAGTTGCGCCACACACGGGGCATCGCCACTCGTCCGGAAGATCTTTAAAAGGTGTTCCTTTTTTAATCTTTCCTTTACGGTCTCCCCTGTCAGGATCGTAAATATATCCGCAGTTCATTGTCTGACACTGATACATTTCTTCTGGTGACGCCATGGCTCAACTCCCTATTTCTCTATTAAAAATATAACAAAGCTGCCTCCTGCAAGAAGAGACAGCTTCGTCTACCTTCTACGTTCATCTATACAAATCAGGCTTTCCAGACCCCATGCAGATTGCAATACGCTCTCGCTGTTGCCGTATCTGCAGATACTGAAAAAGTAGCCTCTGGAGCATCTCCAGGATTTAAAAACTGCCTGTAGCAGGTATCTCCGGCGATCAGTTCAATCCATTCAATATAATGATCATCGGCCATGGGGTGAGCAACACTTCCCACGCTCACTTTAAATCCGCCATCCACCTTTTCAACCACAGGGACATGCTTTTCCTGGGCAGCATCCACAGTGTTTTCGACCTGCTGCTCCATGGGCGCACCACAACAGCTCATATCACCGGCTCCCGCATGCACCACTTCTGCAACATTACCACAAATATTACATTTATAAATTCCTAATTTTTCCGCCATG
Source organism: Thermodesulfobacteriota bacterium (assembly GCA_034722915.1). GTDB lineage: Bacteria > Desulfobacterota > Desulfobulbia > Desulfobulbales > Desulfocapsaceae > Desulfocapsa. Next base: position 19,692 of record JAYEOK010000316.1, read on the forward strand.
ATAACTTCCTCCAAATTGAACAATTTAAAACTTAAAAAACTCCTGAAAAATCATTTGCTAAGGGGATCATTCAAAAATACGTTCGTAATTATTGAATGCGCCCTAAGCAGAGTGCTCCGAAAGGTATTTGGCAACACCCTCAGCAGTTGGCTCCATGGCATCGTCACCCTTTTTCCAGTTAGCAGGGCAAACATCACCATGCTCTTCGGTAAACTGCAGAGCATCCAGCATACGCAGAGCTTCACCAACACTTCTCCCCAGGGGAAGATCATTTATAAGCTGATGGCGGATTACACCCTCTTTATCAATCAGGTACAAACCACGTAAGGCAATTCCCATATCAAGAAGCACACCATAATCATCGGCAATAGACTTATCCAGATCTGCCACCAGTGGAAACTGAACATTACCAATGCCACCATCATTTATTGCAGTATTTTTCCAGGCAAGATGACTGAAATGGGAGTCAATGGAAACACCAACTATCTCACAGTTCATCTCTTTAAATTGCTCAACAGCCTTATCAAAAGCAATAATCTCAGATGGACAGACAAAAGTAAAATCCAAAGGATAAAAGAAAAGCAGCACGTATTTGCCGCGCATATCCGACAGCTTAAATTTTTCATTAAAAGTATTGTCAGGCATAACTGCAATTGCGGTAAAGTCAGGGGCTTCGGTGGTTACTAAAGCTTTCATAGTCTATAACTCCAATAATTTTTATTATTTTACTTCGTGTTTTATATTTTTTTCTTACCGATTCTCAGCCAGCACTTCAAAATACGCTTGCGGATGAGCACAGGCCGGACATTTCTTCGGGGCCTTAGTACCTTTATGGGTAAAACCACATTTAGCACAGTACCATGTTACCTCTTCATCCCTGGTAAACACTGTATCCGCTTCAATATTGGCAATCAGATTACGGTAGACAGCGGCATGCTGTTGTTCAGCCACTGCAATAGAACGCATAGTTGCCGCAATAACGGGAAATCCTTCTTCCTCTGCAATATCTGCAAACTCGGGGTACATGGTTTCATACTCATGCTCTTCGCCCGCTGCTGCATTTTGCAAATTTTCAACGGTGCTGCCAGGGGGAGTTGCAGGATAAGCAGCGATAATTTCGACGTCCCCACCTTGCAAGAATTTCAACAGAGTTTTGGCGTGCGCTCGCTCCTGTTCGGCTGTCCGTTCAAAAATACCTGCAATCTGTACATATCCCTCTTTTTTTGCCACTTTGGCGTAGTAAGAATATCTATTTCTAGCCTGAGACTCACCTGCAAAGGCAGTAACAATGTTTTTTTCAGTTTTACTTCCTATTAGATTACTCATAAATCCTCAATCTATTATGGGTTATGCATGAAGGGCCGTTTTGCCCTCACCGGTGATTTCGTACTTGCACCTTGCAGGACTCTCGACGTAGCCTTTTTTCTTCAGTGCAGTAATCCGGCAGCTCACCTGTTTAGTTTCAAGGCCAGTGGCAGCTGCAATATCTTTAGAAGCACAGGGACCATTGCAATTAGCCATTGCTTCAAGTACCTGTTTCTGTTCATCACTTAATACGCCTGTTTTACATCCACAACCCATCGTGCTTTCTCCCTTTTTTTGGTTCTTTTTGGTCTTCAATAATTTTTTTTGGCATTTAGGACAGAGTCCGGTCACTTCCAAGCGACGACCGGTAATAGTATAGCCTTTTGTATCCACTACGGCTAAATCCACCTGGTTCTCACCAATATCCAGATTTTCAATCCGATGACACTGGACACAGTAGATATGATCATGATCTTCAAGTTCGCTGTCAAAACGTTTCTGCCTGCCACTGATCTCCAGTTTACGGATCATACCGGCATCCGACAAGATCTCCAGATTTCTGTAAACCGTAGCCAGACTGATTCTGGGCATAAATTTTCTAACGCGTTCATATAGCTCATCAGCCGTAAGGTGTTTTTTACTCTTCTTCAACTCCCGAAGAATCATCTCACGCTGGTTAGTCATTCGTAATTGCATGTTGCCTCCTTGCGATAATAATTTTTAACTATAAGTAATAATTATTCGCAAGTCAAGCTTTTTCTCTTTACATTTTCCTTACTTTTCAAAAAAACACCATGCTTACAAAAGGTACTGTGTCAGCGCCTGACGATCAAATGGTGACGCCCTGTAAGAAACCGCTACTGGCTGGAAGGTTGAAAAATCTCAAGAACATGAGATGCATTGCTGGATAACTACAATCCCCTATGATTCAGAACAGTTACGATAACACTCCCCTTACTCGTAACACCGCAAAGCGGTGTTACGAGTAATTCCCGCCTGCCCGGGAATAACGGAGTCGGGGTTGCAACGAATCCATCAACCATAATCGGAAATCACGACAATACTCTGTCATACTCTCTACTTAAAAAACCTAAATGGTGTCTTTCCTCATTGGCCATAAACGTAAAAAACTCTTTACTCTCAGGATCATTTTCCTTTGCTGCAAGACGATTATAGAGATCAAAAGCCTGAGTTTCAAGCATCATTCCAAGTTGAATGATATCATCCAGTGTTGCTGTTCGAGAATTGAAATGATCAATAATCCGCTGTTTGTCAAAACCACCTTCAAGGGTATCAGGACTGACTGTCTCAGCAATTTCAACATCTGGAAACTTTGCTTCAAGCATGGCTTTATGACCCTCCTCAAACCTTGCAAGTCGTTCAAGAAGATCTTTGACCTCACTGTCATCACAAATGTCCTTTAAGACAAGATAAAGCTGTTGCAGTCCCTCTTCCATGGCATACCCCATCCGGAAGACATCATTGAAATCTCCTGAGACAAAAAACTCCATACCAAACTCTTCATTACCAACGGCTTTCCCGCCGTCATACGCGATAATGCCACCACTCATATTATAAATATGAGCAAAATCCTCCGCAAGTAATAGCTGGGCAGCAGCCTTGCTGCGCACTCCGGAGTGTCAGTAAACAAAGGTTGGTTTTGCCGGGTCAAGTTCATTTTTTCTATCTATCAGTTCTCTTACGGGAATAAGCATGGAACTGGGAATATGCTCTTTTTCATACTCCTTTGGCTGGCGAACATCGACTAACTGATACTCATCAGGATTATGCTCAGCCATGAAATTTTTAACTTCCTCAGGGCTCATGTTAGCACCCGGTGAAAACAGACTTTTCCAATTCATCCTATCAGCTCCCTGTACATTGCATCATTGTAACCAACATATAAAACCTTGTCGACACGCAGGGTTGGTGCCCGTAGATTTCCAGTACGTCCAAGGCTCACCTTTAAAATCTCTTCCTTTGACTTTACATCTGGCGTGAAAACCACGGTTTTCTTTCCTCTTCCCACATGAAGAGTCTCGGCTTCCTTTAAAATTTCCCAGGCCCCTTCAGTTTTTATTACCTTTTTCCGTGCATCAACAATTTCCTCTACCTTCACATCCGCCTGCTCAAGAGCCTCCTGAGCCTTTTTACATGAGGTTCAGCCTTTACGAAAGTACATCCAATCAACGTTCATTTTTTCTCCTTTCTGGACAAACACTAACTATTTTGAAATTTTTCCATAAATTTTCTATCAATCCAGTCCTTTACCCGAAATGCAAGACCTCCTGAAATCTGAAACCAATTCTTACGTAAAACTCCCTTACTATTGCCGAGATTAAAAATAAGCAAGTAATCGCCCCCCGGATCAAAAGGCTGCAGAGCTTCGTTCTGTAAAAAAGCTTTGAGGTTGTGAAACAGCACAGGATTTTCCCGAACGGCATAGACCCCCACTTTATCAAGGGGCTGATCTTTGTAGTAGATACAGTCTCCACCTCCAAATACCTCAGGATAATCGGGACTCTGTAGAAAACGATTCACAAGCAATCCGCCATCAGGGCCTGTCTGCAACCCTGCCTCCTGAAAAAAAGAGGACGGATGAACTCCGGTGGCCAGAATAATAAAATCAGCCACTGACTCATGACCGGAATCAAAAGACAGACGATTATCGCGGATAGCAAGAAGATGCCCTTCTTCCTGAATGGTGACCCCGTTGCTTTGCAGAAGACTGCGGCTCTTGTCCTGAATTCCTTTGGGAAACCTGCCCAACAGACTATGTCCTGCAAAAAGAATAACCTTGGAGGGAAAAGGGGAATGGCTCAGAAGTTGAGCCGCATTTCCTGCAGTTTCGGCACCTGCCGGCCCCCCACCCACCACGGCAACAGTAACAGCCTGTTTCCGGGATAGTTGTTCAATATCGATACGGGCCTGATACAAACGTTCAATTGGCTTGACTGTATAAATTTTCTCCCGGCTTCCTTCTATCACCGGAATATTTACATGAGAGCCAGTGTTGAAAGAGACCACATCATAGGTTACTGTCTCACCGGATTCCAGCCGGACCTCACGACTGACAGGGTCTATCCCGGTGATGGAGTCACGGATAAAAATGCCTCCCTCCTCTTCCACATTTTTTCTAATGGCAAAGCGAATATCATCAGGTTCGTATCCACTCCCGAGCATCCCCGGCCCCATTCCTGAATAGTAGTGATAATCCGAGGGACCTATCACTGTCACCCGGTGTCCCAGATCACAGAAGGCATGAATATTAGCCATGGTCACCATATGAGCGTGACCACCGCCTGCCAGAACAAGATGTTTTCCCATAATAGCACTCCCTGATTGCCAGGCCAAATTTCAAAAAATATTCAATTCCTGCCGCAACGGGCAGCAACTCTGCAGGCAATGACTGAACGACAAGTCGACAAAATTCAAATTCATTCCTGACTGCCCATGGTTTTCAGTCAGCCACTGAACAATACTAACCTTCATTGTCAATTGTGGCAAAAAAATATTACAAAACCAAATCAAATGGACACTCTGCTGCAAACTTAGGAACGGGAGATAAATAACTTGAACAAAAATTAATAGGAGTTTTTTTCGTATTCAAGGCGCGAGGCGGGAGCATAACGGGTTACGTGAGCAACGAGCAACACAGAAGACGGAAAAAAATACA